>NYSY01000194.1 GCA_002683215.1 Planctomycetaceae bacterium | reverse complement strand
GCGGTAGCTCAATTGGTTAGAGTACCGGCCTGTCACGCCGGTGGTTGCGGGTTCGAGTCCCGTCCGCCTCGCTTCGCGGCCTCTCTCACGAGAGGCCGCCGTCCTTTTTGGACCCACGGATTTCGGCCGCGAGATCGCCCGCCCGTTCAGCCGGCGGGCTGGTGTTCGGGCCGCCACTTGATGTTGCAGCCGAGGCTCGGTCGCTGGTCGTTCGGGACGTCGCGTCCTTCCAGCGCCGCCTCGATGGCGGTGTCCAGATCGGCCCCGGTGACCGGAAGATCGTCGCCCGGTCGGCTGTCGCAGAACTGCCCGCGGTACACGAGGCGACGATTGCCGTCGAAGAGAAAGAAATCCGGCGTGCACGCCGCGGAGTACGCCTTCGCCACCGACTGGTCCTCGTCGAAGAGGTAGGGGAAGGTGTAGTTCCTGGACTCGATCTCCCGGGCCATCGCTTCCGGCGAATCAGCCGGATGGGCCTCCACGTCGTTCGAGTTGATCGCGAAGACCGCGAGTCCCCGAGCCTGCCAGTCGCGACTCGATTCCGACAGTTGGTCGGCGATGTGCACGACGAAGGGGCAGTGATTGCACATGAAGACCACGAGCACCGCCTGGGCGCTCTCGGCATCGGTCAGGCCGTGCAGTTCGCCCGTGGGATCCGGCAGGCGGAAGTCGGGGGCCGGGGTGCCGAGCGGGATCATGTTCGAGGGGGTTCGGGGCAAGGGATCGCTCCAGGGTTCGGGGTTGTGCCGGTGATCGGCTCGGGCCGATCGGAACACCGCATGCGAAGACGATGAGGCCGCCGAGCACGGTCCCGGGCATCGCACGCGGCAGGGGCGTGTTCATGTGTCGACGTCGATCGAGTGCGGCGGCGAAGCGTTCCACGATGCGCGCCGCGATGACGATCCGGGTCGCGAGCTCGAAGCCGTCGATCAGATCGGGAAAGGTGCGCCCGGGGCCGCCGATCGTCGTCGCGCATCGCTTTCGCGAAGGCGGCGGCGAACGGCGCGGCGAGTGTCGAGACCGAACCGTCCATCAGGCCGGCGAGTCCGGGCTGGACGATCTGCAGCACGAATCGACGGCGGTCGTCGTCGGGTTCGGTGGCCGGGCTGGGGTCGGTGGATTCCATCTCAGCGAATCTGCATCAGGACGAGGATGATCACGATCAGCCCGACGAGGACGATCACGGTCTTCGCGGAGAGGAGACTGGCGGCTCGATCGACGGGTGCGTGGCCGATCCGGCCTTCGATCACCGACTCGCAGTGCGGGCACTGGTAGGCCTCGTCCCAGACTTCTTCACCGCAGTCGGGGCAGTAGCCGATCTCGCCCGCGAACCGGTCGAGATCCTCGTCGCTTGGATCCTCGTCGATCATGCGGAGAGGCTACCAAGTCCCGCCCGCGTCGACGCCTCGGGTGAATCCGGCACTCAGGCGGATCGGGAGTGTGGAGCCGGTGAACGGGCCGGGTCGTTCCGGTCCTTCGAATCGAGCTGGCCGCGGAGCTTGGAGAGCCCGCGGTGCTTCCAGTTGTTGATGGTCGTGACCGAGACGCCGAGGCTGCGTGCGGCGTGGGCGTAGCTCTTGCCTTCGCAGACGATCATTCGAAGCGCGTCCCGTTCGTCGGAATTCAGACGCCCGAACGCCTGCTCGACCTGCCCGAGGCTCGCAAGATCGTCGGTGGCACGAAGTGGTTTCGGCGAGGAGTCCTCCTCGCTCTGGCGGAGTCGGGGCTTGATCTTCTCGTCGACGATCTCGCGGAGGCGGACCGAGCGGGTGAATCTCCGGCGCAGGATGTTGTGCACGATCTTGAGAAGGTAGCTGATCGAGATCTCGAGTTCCTCGAGGCGGGGGTGCTGAAGAAGGCGTACGAAGGCCTCCTGGGTCGCATCCTCGGCGACCGCGGGCTCCGCCGACTTGCGGGCGAACGCGTAGACCCGGTCGTGGTACATCTCGAAGAGGTCAAGAACGATCTCGGCGCGATCTCGTTGTCTGATATTCGTCTCTCGCATAAGTCCTCCATGCGTCTAAACACCACATGGATGTTCGTTCGCGATCCGTGCTGCCTGATTCCGCTCGCTCATACGGCTGTAGCGAGCGGCCCACCTGCCCGGCCTCGTAGGAATCGAGGTTCTCTTCCGGAACACCATTAAAAGTCGCGGGGGGGTGATTCCTCTATGGGGTGCTTGCCTATGCCTTTGGAGATGGTCTAGAAAACCCTCCTGGCGTCACGTGAACGCTGATTCTGCTAGATTCCGGGCCACGGAATTCTCTTCTTGTGTCGCGTTCCACATCTCCATGTCGACCGTCAACACCATCATCATCGCCGACGACCACTCGCTGATTCGATCGGCGCTCGTCGCCCTGCTCGATTCCTCTTCGGGGCTTTCGGTCATCGCCGACGTCGAGAATGCCGACAAGGCGCTCCGCGAAACCGCCCGGCATCGTCCGGACGTCGTGGTGCTCGACATCGACATGCCCGGGGTGGACTCCTTCCAGGCCGCATCGGAAGTCCGGCAGATCAGCCCGAAGACGGAGGTCGTGTTTCTTTCCGGCTCCTGCAACGACCGATTCATCGAGGCGGCTCGGGCTTCCGGCGCGCGTGGTTACGTCTACAAGGGCGACGATCCCGCGGAGCTGGTCTCGGCCATCCGGGCGATCGTGGATGGTGGCACCTTCTACAGCACCAGCGTCAGCGAACGAATCTCGACCGCACCGCGCGGCGAGGGCGAATCGAAGTTCTCGATGCTTTCCTCCAGGGAGCTCGAGACCCTTCGGTACATCGCGAAGGGGCTGTCGAAGAAGGAGATCGCTCCGCTGATGCACATCAGCGTGAAGACCGTCGACAAGCATGTGACCCAGTTGATGTCGAAGCTCGAGATCCACGATCGCGTCGCGTTGGCCCGGTACGCCATCCGGGAGGGGCTCGTCGCACCGTGAGGCCTCAGCCGACGGGGCGTCCCTTGTCCGGCCTCGAATCACACTCCGCAAGCAGGCTTCGGATCGTCGCGGTCAGTGGTTCCATGCCGAAGGGCTTGCGAAGCACCCTCGTCCGTTCGAGCGGCGGCGGATCCATGACGCCGCCGGTGATGAGCACGCACGGGGTTCGATCGCCCTCGGCGCGGAGTGCCGAGATGCACTCGATGCCGGATCGGCCCGGCAGGTCGATGTCCATCACCAGCATCTCGATTTCGGAATCGTTCGCGAGGCGGTCCTCGACGCCGGTGGCGTCGCCCTCGCGGGTGACCCGGGTTCCGGCCTGTTCGAGGTGGGTGGTGATCACCTCGCGGACGACCGCGTTGTCCTCGACGACCAGCGTCGCCCGGGGCATGCGAGCATCGTCCGGCGTGATCTCGTTGGGTTCGGCCGGCCGCCGGGGGGCGGCGTCGGCAACGGGGAGTACCAGCCGAACGCCGAGTCCGCCGAGCGGGCTGTCGATGAGGTCGAATCGTCCACCCATCCGTTCGACCGATCGATGACAGAAAGCGAGGCCGTATCCGGCGCCGCTGCGTTCCGGGCCTGATTCGAAGGGTAGGAGGAGCCGCCGGCGGTCCTGAGGCGGTATCCCGGGCCCGTCGTCATCGACCCGGATCTCGACCCGATCGGAATCGAGACGCCTGGCTGAAACTCGAATTCGACCTCGGCCGCGGATGGCATCCCGGGAATTCACGACGAGATTCAGGAGCAGTCGCTGAAAAGCCTCCGGGTCCGTCTCGATCACGGCCGCGTCGTCGATCTCCCGTCGATCGCACTCGAACTCCATGTCGAGGCGGCGGGGCAGGAGTCGCTTCGCGGTCGTCGTGATCACTTCGAGTTCCGTGCGAAGTGGAATTTGAATGGGGCGGGTGTCTCCGCCTTCGCTCGGGGCGAAGCGTTCGATCAGTCTTCCCGCCGCGGCGACGGCCTTCCGGATCTCAACGAGCCCTTCGATGACGACCGGATCCTCGGTTCTCTGGAGGAGAAGCGAGACGCGACCTCCGATCGCGAAGGCGACGTTGTTGAAGTCATGCCGGAGGCCGCTGGTGAGCCGGGGAAGGATCTCGCAGCGTTCGAGGGAGCCTCGGATCGCCGTGAAGGACTCGCGTTCCCCTGCGGCTTCTGCGCGTTCGAAGCGGCGACCCAGGGCGTCGCAGAAACGCCCGAAGATCAGAACGACCTCGTCTCGTCGGTCCTCATCCGGTTCGAAATCGGCGACGAGGACCGAGTCGAGGTGGCCGTTGATCCTGATCGGCGACGTCATTCGATCGGAAAGCCGATCACCTTCGTGGGCCGCCTTTCCGGACTCCAGTCGGGCGAGCAACTCCTCGCTCATCGTGGTGGGAATCATCGTGGCGGTGTCGCTGGACCGTTCCGGCGACCAGCTGGCGATTCCGCGGCATCGGGCGTCGGTGTCCACGCCGTACCAGCCGATTCCCTTCAATCGAAGTTCATCGCCGATCAAGGGGAGGAGTTCGCACATCGTCTCGTCGACGTCGTCGGTGACCTCGAGCGCTTCGGTCGCGATTTCCATCGTTCTCCGAAGGCGGGCCGCCGATTCCAGGCTTCCTTCGGCGATGGCGTTCGGGTAGGTGCCGTGAAAGAGAAGCGCCGAGGTCCCGTCCACGCGTCGATGGGCGGTGCCCCGCATGGAGCGCCACCGGCCCTCGCTTTCGTGAACGCGAAAATCACAGGAGGTGCATCGCGCCGGTTCAAGGCCGCGCAGTGTCGTTCGAAGTCGGGGACGATCCTCCGGATGGACCGCCATCCACCAGTCGGGTCGTTCCTCGGTTCGTCGATCCGAGGCGGCGATGGCGTCCAGCACCTGCTCCATGCCACGATTCCATTCGGTCGCGGTCAGTTGGGCGTCGAAGCGGACGAATCCGAGATCGGGCGTATCGGCGAGTTCGAGCAGGTCGTCGGGGCGACGGCGTTCGCCCGAGCCGCGCATTCCGCGATTGAGGCGACCGATCGCGATGCCGGCGAAGATGCCCAGGACCAGGCAGATCGCGGGAAGCACGGCCACGTTGGTCGCATCGAGTGCCAGGTTCATCAGGCCCGGGGTCGCGCTCGACGGATCGTCAGTGATGGGGTGCATCGAACGCATGACCGAAGGGTAGCGTTCGCCGTTGCAGATGAAACGTGGGAATTCACACCAGTTTACGGTGCGCTTCAGTCGCAGTCGCCCCAACCGATGAAGAGTAGTCCGAGGTCCTTGCCATCGACCCGCTCGTCGGCATTCAAATCAGCCGGGCAGTCGATACAGGGACCCCAGGAGACGAACAGAAGTCCCAGGTCGCCGCCTCCGGTCACCTGGTCGCCGTCCAGATCGGTGGGGCAGTCGTTCCCGCACCCCGGAGCGATGTCGTTGCCGCCATCATCGGTCCACGGCCCGACGATCTGATTCGGGGTGTTTCCGCAGGCCAGGGTGTCGCGCAGCCGCGGCGTGCTTCCGTTCCAGCTGTAGATTCCACCTCCGCTGCTGGCGAGGTTCTCCTGCATCGAACACCGGTCGAGCACCGGGCTGATCGAGAAGTTGTGCATCGCGCCGCCTTCGCCGTTCGCGACGTTGTCGAAGAAGTCGCAATCGATGAATTCGGGAATCGCGGTGCTCGATCCGGGATCGGCGTTGAAGACCGCGCCGCCCTCGTCGCCCGCGGCATTCTCGTCCATCACGCATTCGCGGAGGATGGGACTGCTGGCGTCGTTGTACATCGCGCCGCCGTCGCTGGCCGCGGTGTTCGCTCGAAAGACGCACCCCTCGAATTCGGCTCGGCTGCCGTCGAAATTGAGCACGGCACCCCCGAAGAAACCTCGATTTTCGATGAAGTCGCAGTCGGTGATTCGAGGCTCGGCCCCCCAGTTGTAGATCGCACCACCGAGGCATGCGGACGACCCGTTGTCGAAGAAGGCGCAATCGATGATCGTGGGGCGACAGATCGAGCCGGTTTCGTCACCGTTCAGGATCGCGCCACCGTACTCCGCATCGTTCCCCTGGAAGATGCAACGTCGAATGGTCGGGCCGCTGCCGTCGCGATTCCAGAAACCGCCGCCGAAGTACTCCCAGAAGTCGATCGCATCATTGTCGTTCCAGTCGTACCAGCTGGCTCGGCAGTTTCGAATCAGGAATCCATCGATCACGGTCTTCGCCGTCTCCCCGTTCCGGCACCGCACGCCCCGGCGGAACGACTCGCCGTCGATGATCGCGGTGCCGGGGATCGCCGCGGCGAGGAGGATCCGCTTGCCCTCGAGGTCGACGATCTGGTCGTCGGTGGAGGTGTACGTACCGGGGGCGACGAGCACCACGTCACCATCGGACGCAAAGTCCACGGCGGCCTGGATCGAATCGAAATCGGCGGGGCCATCGTCGTCGACGGTGAGGGTGTCGGCGACGAGGGGGCCGGCCAGCACGAGTGCGGCGACGGCGTGAAGGGTGGTCGGGCGTTTCTCGGGCATGGTCTTCTCCAACCTGAATTATCGTCGCTCAGGAGGCCCATGCGAGGGGAATCACGACGATTCGATCAGTGCCACGGCTTGGGGCCGCCAGGACCGCTCGAGACTCGTCGAACGCCGTTTCGTCTGCCCGCCGCAGGCAGAAACGGGCGTCGGCGGCAGCCCGGCGGGCGGCTTCACTTCCGTGATCAATTCGCGGCCACGGGGCCCGCGCCTGGGGGCTCGTGCCTGGGAGGCGTCATCTCGTTACTGAAGGTGGAGTCTGGTACGGCTTCGACCGATGGGAGGGTGGAAGGGGTCGACGATCGCGCGTCGTCGCCGAGCGTTCGTTTTCCGACATGCCCTCGTCGGGATGTCCGTTCTCGATCAAGAAGGAAGGATCACGATGCCCGTTTCAGAAGAAGATTTTCGTGCCCTGCAGCGTCAGGTTCGTCGTCAGCGTCGGTGGAACGTCGCCCTGGTGGCGATGGTGGCCGCCGGTGGTCTGATGGCCGCGAACGGCGTGCGATCGGTGCCCGACGTCATTCAGGCGAAGAAGTTCGAGGTCGTCGACGGCGCCGGGACGGTGGTCGTCGAGCTCGGCGTCAATCGAGCCGGCAACGGGGCGGTCACCACGCGCAATGAATATGGCCGGCGGCTCGTGCGACTCGGGGCGACCACGGGTGGGAACGGATTCGTCACCACGTTGAACGGCATGGGTGGGAACCTGGTGGAACTCGGTGCGACCGTGGACGGGCAAGGCACGGTCGAGACCGAGGACGGCGCCGGTCAGACGCTGGTCCGACTCGGCTCGTACTCCAGCGCCCGAGGCGGCTACGTCGAGGCCTTCACCACGAGGGGCGCGTCGACCGGCGAATTCCCCGATAAGTGATCGAACGAAACGCAAGGGAAATCGAACGCCGCATCCGATCCGGATGCGGCGTTCTTCTCATGATCGATTGGTGCTCCGTCGTTCATTTCGACGGGTCGGATTCGTCGGCAGGCGTGCAGACGAGGTTCGGGGGATGCGATCCGTGGCGACAGGCGCAGCCGATCTCCGTACCGAGGGTGCTGGAAGGCGCGGGGGGTGGGTGCTGGATCGCGGGGCCGCGTCGGCCGGCGGGTCGGCGGGCGAGGAAGCCGCCGCCGTCGCCCGGGCACGTTCCCCAGTTCGCGAAGAGCAGTCCGAGGTCCGATCCACCGACCAGGCCGTCGCCGTCGAGGTCGGCCGGAGACTCGGACGGCCCCCACGATACGAGCAGGATGGCGAGGTCCGCGCCGTCGACGATGCCGTCCTCGTTGAAGTCGCCTTCGCACGGTCTGTCGAGGACGTACAGCTGTCCGAGGAATGAGAAACCCTCGTACGTCTCGTTGGGGTCACCGAGTTCATCCTCCCCCATGATGAGCTGGAAGTGTCTCGGGATCTCCGGGTCGTAGTACGGATTGTCCGGGCCGGTCTCCAGCCGGCCCTCCGCGATCATCGGCGTCAGGCTCCAGGAGACCCCGGCGTCGTTCAGCCACGACATCTGGTCGCCTTCCAGTCGAACGTCGCCGAGATGCCACGGATTCTCGACCGGGATCTTCTGGTATCTGCCGAGCACGTCCTCGACTTCGAGTCCTTCGTACGACACGTCCGCGACCGCGTTCCGGAGTCCGGCGACGAAGGTCGGTTCGGTCGCGTCCTGCAATCGCTTGAAGACGGATTCGTGGT
>NYSY01000193.1 GCA_002683215.1 Planctomycetaceae bacterium | reverse complement strand
GCCGCGTAACTCGCGTGCCGATGATCACCACCGACCCACTGGTAGGACGCCGAGTTGACGTGCAGGTGGGTGACCCCAGCGACCCGGACCAGTTGATCGGTGTGCGAATGGCCGTTGATCACCAGGATCACGCGGTCCGCGGCGGCGCCGAGAATCGCCCCGATCTCGTCCGCGTTGTCGACCGCGAAGGCGCCCGCGAGCGGTTGATGGCACGCCACGACGACCGGTTCCTCGCCCGAGGCGAGTTGCGCCTTCAGCCACGCGACCTGTTCGGGGCCGACGTACGAGGGGTAGCCACCCCGACCGGCCGGCGAGCCGCGGTCGTTTCCATCGAGGACCAACAGCCGGATGCCGCCGATGTCCGTCGCGTAGTGGCGGCCGGGCATCCCGAACCGCTCCACGCACTGTGGCTTCGTGACGCCCTTGTCGAGGTCGTGGTTGCCGATGACGTGCAACGACCGGGGGTGCGCTCCGTTGAACCGGCGGATGACCGCTTCGTTCTCGGGGAGGGGGTACGCGAAATCGCCGAGCTGGAGTATCGCGTCCGGCGAGCGCTTCGCCATCGCCGCCAGGAACGTCGCGAGGCGGGCCTCGCCGTCGTGCATGATGTCGTGGTGCAGATCCGCGATCACCCCGAATTCCACCGGGGTCGCGAGGGTCCGGATCGCGGCGAACGACCGCCGCGGCAGCGCGATCGCCACGGACGCGAGCGCGGCGCTCTCCAGAAACGCCCGCCGGCTCGGACATGTGGGTTCCAGCCGGTCTCGGTCGAAGCGTTCAGTCATCGAACTCGTCTCCACCAGCAGGGTCGAAAGAGAGAAGCGTCGCCAAAAGGAAGCGCCGGCCCGACCGTCCCCGGTCAGATCGGATCCTCGGCGATCGGCCCGCGTCCGTTCGCGAAGCAGACCATGCCGAGGACGCCGCTTCCCACCACCACGCAGAGTGCGGTGAAGGCCGAGGCGAAACCGCCCCCCGCGCCCGCGAGCCATCCGGTGATCACCGGACAGAGGACGCCCGAGAGCGAGAAGAAGGTCACGATCACGCCGGTCGCCAGTCCGGTGCGTCCCTTGAAGAGGTCGGCGCAGATCGAATAGTAGGGCCCGTTCGGCGCCATCGAGAATCCGATCGCGAGCGAGATGAACGCGACCGCCCATTCGACCGAATGGACGAAGATCACGGGGACGAAGCAGATCACCGCGAGCGACTGGCAGATCCAGATGAGGTGGACCCGGGACCGACGCACCGAACCGGTCCGCGCCATGATCGCGTCGGAGGTCCACCCCGCGATCGGCATCAGGACCAGTGCGAGCGCCCACGGCAGGGTGCTCGACCAGCCGACGGACTTCAAGTCGATCTTCCACGTCTGCTCGAGGTAGCCGGGAAGCCAGGAGACCGCGAAGAAGAGCACCCAACCGAAGGCGAAGAACGACCATCCCGTGGCGAGCAGGGTCGGATTCAGAAGCACCCGGCGAATCGGAATCGCCGGCGCCCCGGAGCCCGGTTCGGCGTCGCCCCGGCGGGGCGGGTCGCGGTAGAGCAGCGTGAAGAGCACACCGATCACGAGGCCGATCACGCCGAGCGTGACGAACGACCAACGCCAGCCGACGCCGAGGATCAGCGGGGCCAGCGTGACGCCGCCCACCAGCAGGGCGAGCGGAACCCCGAGCAGCGAGAAGGAGATCGCACGGCCGAGTTCGCTCGGACGCATCCAATCGACGAGCCCTCGATTCATGGCCGGGAAGCTGACGCCCTCACCGAGCCCGAGCAGGACCCGAAGCGCGAGGAACATCCAGAACACCTCGACGAATCCCTGCAGGATCATCACCGTGGACCAGCCCAGAAGTGCGATGCTCCACACCCGCCGGACCCCGAAACGATCGAGGATCACGCCCGCGATTCCGTTGACCGCCAGGGTCCCGATCGCGAAGGTCGACATCAGAAGGCCGAACTCGGCGTCCCCGATCCCGAAATCCGATTCGATCGGTCGGATCGCGAACGAGAGCACCACGCGATCGAGGTAGTTCAAGAGTCCGAGGAGAAAACAGAATCCCGCGACGAAGAGACGAAAACGGGACTGCTGATGCGGCCGCATCCCGACTTCGGACGGCAGGACGGCCGTCATGGCGTCGGCCCTTCAGCGTCAGCCACCCAAGACGTACCGGCCGGATTCCTCGTTGTTCGAAGATTATTGCGGAGGATGCCCTTCGCCCTTCGCGAGCATGCGATGAACGCACCGAACTTCGAATCACGTCGACCAAGCATCTTCTTCATCTGCCAGGTCGCTGCAGGTCGAAGTCGGAGGCGGATGGACGATTGTTGGGGCATGTCGATTTCTCCAGTCGGGATCCTACTCCGCTGCCCGACCGTTGTCAGTCCGTCGCCGGGAACCTCGCGATCGTGCGCCGCCATTCTCGCCGTCAGTCCGGCCTGGCTCGTGACCCCGAGCCGCTCGGGCGCCCGATGGGCGATGGTCGACACGGTGTGCACCGGATCCCGCAGCCGGTCCGCGACCTCGCACGGCGACGGACCGTCGTCGCGGCGCACGTCGCGCGGCGGGTGCTGCTAGCGTCGACCGGGAGAAAATCGACGAGCCGCAGGATCGCCTGATCTCGTCCTTTCGGATCCCTGAAATGTGACCGACGATGAAACGTCGTGTGACCCGCCTGCTCGTCCTCGAACGAATGTGATGCTGATCTCGCGCAGGCGGCGTGAATGAACGGCGGAGTCACGTCCCCGACGCCGGCAGCAGTCCGGCGAGCGTCTCCAGATCGTCCGCCTCGTCCGCCGGCTTGTCCTTCCGCCACCGCAGAATCCGGGGGAAGCGGACCGCGAGCCCCGAGCGATGCCGCGTGGAACGCTGGATGCCTTCGAACGCCAGTTCAAAGACCTGTTCCGGACGGACTTCGCGGAACGGTCCACGACGTGCGACGGTGTTGGTCCGGATCCAGCGATCGAGGGATTCGATCTCCGCCTGGTCGAGCCCCGAATACGCCTTCGCGAACGTGACGAGGCACGCGGGTTCCTCACGGCGATCCCAGACCGCGAAGGTGCAGTCGGTGTGGAGATTCGCCCGGCGCCCCGACCCCGGCTGTGCGCCGATCAGGACCGCGTCGAGGGTGAACGGATCGACCTTCCACTTGATCCAGCCGTCCTCGCCGCGGGTCCGTCCGACGCCGTAGATCGATTCACGCCGCTTGAGCATCAGGCCCTCGGTACCGCGCCCGGCGCAACCGTTCCGAATCGCCGCCAGTTCGGACCAGTCCGCGAATGGTACGAGCGGCGAGATGCCGATCACGTCCGCGGTCCGCTGCGCCAGCAACCGTTCGAGGCGCGATCGCCTCGACTCGAACGGCTCGGGACGACGGTCGATCCCGTCGGACTCGAGCAGGTCGTAGGCGATGAATCGCGCGGACTCCTCGCCGAAGAGCGAGAGCTGCGGCGCCGGGGCGACACGACGGTTCAGGCGCCGCTGCAGTTCGAAGAACGAACGCGGACCGTGCTCTCCCCAGATCAGGACCTCACCGTCGAGCACGGTCCCGGGTGGGAGCTGCGCGGCGGCGACGAGTTCGGGGAACATCGGCCCGATCGATTCCTCGCCGCGGGACCAGAGTCGGATCGAGTCATTTCGGACGATCAACTGGGCGCGGATCCCGTCCCACTTCTCTTCGGCGACCCAGTCGGTGGGCGGGCCGAGCGATTCGACCTCGCCCTCGAGACCGTTCGCCAGAAAGAACGGATACGGGCGATCGAGGTGCTCGTCGGGTGACGGTGGATCAAGCAGTCGACGGAAGTCGGCGGCGGTCGGCCGAAAACGTCCGGTCAGGCGATGGACGACGAGGTCGAGATCGACCCCCGCCACCTTCGCCAGCGCCTTCGCGACGGTCTTCCGCTGCACCCCGACGCGGAACCCTCCACGGACGAGCTTGTGGTAGACGAGTCGTGATTCCGCGTCGAGCACGGTCCACGCCTCGGTGATGATCCGCTCCTTCGCTTCGGCGTCAACGCCGATCAAGGCGAGCACCCGGGCCCGCATCACGACGTGCAACGGCTCGTCGGTCGCCGTGTCCGGCGGGGGCAGGAGCAACGCGACGGTCTCCGAGAGATCCCCGACCGCCGATCGGCACTCGTCGAAGAGCCAGGCCGGATGGCCCGTGTGGCGCAGGCAGAGATCACGAAGAAGTCCGGTGGCGCCGGTGCCCTTCGGACGATTCCCGGTGAGGAATGCCACCACCCAGGCCGCGTCGGCATCCGGCGCGGAATGGAAGTAGTCGACGAGCATCGCCGTCTTCTCGGCGGTGGAGTTGGTGCCGTCGAGGGCGAGATAGAGGTCGGTGAACCGCCTCATTCCTCTCTCTCCCGATCCGGGACGCCCTCGTCGGTCGACGCTTCGGGCGGCGCGGCACTCGTCGGCGGCGACTCGCCGACGTAGCGGGTCGGCACCACGAAGGTTTCGAGTTCGAGCTTCTCCTGAAGGTATCGGGCGAGCACTTCGCTCGAACCGTGGGTCACGCCCACCCGGCGTGCCCCACTCGCCCGCACCGTCGAGATCAGACCGTCCCAGTCCGCATGGTCGGAAAGGATGAAGCCGCGATCGACCGCTCGCCAGCGACGTCGGCCGCGGACCTGCATCCACCCCGAGACGAATCCCATCCGAGCGCCTTCCGGACCGTTGAATCGCCGGATCCATGGCGTGCCCGTCGCCGACGGAGGACAGACGATCGCCCCACCCCCCGCGAGCGTCGCCGCCGAATCCGCGTCGGCCCGCAGGACGTCGGGGAGTCGGATGCCCGCCCGGGTGTAGACCGAATTCGGACCCACCAGCGAACCGTGCACGCCGATCGGACCGATCGAGGCGTCGAGTCCGGCGAGGATCCGCTGCGCCTTGCCGAACGCGTAGGACAGGAAGACCGTGGTCCGGCCCGCGGCGGCGTTCTCCCGCCACCAGGCGTTCATCCTTTCGAACACGGTGCTCGGATCAGGCCAGCGATAGATGGGAAGGCCGAAGGTGCTCTCGGTGAGCAGGGTGTCGCACGGGACCACCTCGAACGGCTCCGCGGTCGGATCGGCCTCGCGCTTGTAGTCGCCGGTCACGCAGAGGACCTCGGCGTCGCATTCGATGCGGATCTGGGCCGAACCGAGGACGTGCCCCGCGGGATGGAGACTCACCCGACATTGCCCGAGCTCGATCGGCGTCCCCCAGTCGACCGGGGTCCCTTCGAGATCCTTCGAGAACCGGACCCGCATCACGTCGAGGGTGCGTTCGCTGGCGAGATATCGCCCGCACCCCGGGGTCGCATGATCCGCATGGGCGTGGGTGACCACGGCCAGGGGGACGGGACGCCAGGGATCGACGTGAAAGCCCCCGGCTTCACACCAGAGTCCGTCGACGGTCGGTTCCAGGAGCATCTTCGTGGACACGCTCCGATGCTAGGCGATTCCCTTCCCCCCGCTTCCTTCGGTGGCGGTCGGTTCCGCCGACACCGGCCTCTCCGGCCCCGTCGAGATTTTCGAAGGATTCGAATCCGTGCTGCGAACCGACCTCACCACCCCTCCGTATCTCGCCGCGGGGCATCAGCGACGACCGATCCGGGCTCGGCCCATGCGAGCGACGGACGGCGTCGGAGGAGCAATGAAATGCAGCGAAGAATGGAGACGACGACCACCTTCCACCGGGCGAGGGCGGTTCTGCTGGCCACCATCGCGACGACGGTCGGTGGGGCCGGAGCCGCGGAGAACCTGCTCGAAAACGGTTCATTCGAATCGGGATTCGAGGGCTGGACGATCACTGGCCCGGTCTCGATCGGAAACGACGCCCATCAGGGCACGCAGGCGGCGCGGCTCGAACCCGGATCCGGTCAGACCGCGGAGGTCTCCCAGTGGATCGAGGATCTCACCCCTCGCGGTCGCTACACGATCGCCGCCCGCATCCGGACCACGGATCGACTGGTACCTCCGATCCTCGGCGTCCGAAACGGCGCCCAGATCGGCAAGGCGCACGGCTGGGTCGCGATCGACGACGAGAACCGATGGCTCGAACGTCGGTTCGAAGTCCACGTCGACGACGACGCCACGGCGTTCGAGGTGTACCTTCAGGGTTGGCAGACCGACCGGGACGCCGTCGTCGAATTCGATTCGGTGCGGGCCTGGGAAGGCCGGCAGCCACCACCGGAAGCGGACCCCGGCGAGCCGCCCTGGGCGGAGGCGCCCGTGATCACCATCGTCCCCGACGCGGGCGAATCGCTGTTGCGCAATCCGGGCTTCGACGAACCCGATGGCGGCGCGTGGGCGTTGGGACTCAACGCGACGATCGATGAGGTCGACGCCGTGCCGACCCTTCGACTCCTGTCCACCGCGGACACGTCGCGAACGTCCCAGCCATTGGACCTGCTGCTTCCGCCCGACGGCGAGTGGACCATCTCCGTGGACGTTCGAACCGATCCCGACGTCGTCGGCACGGTCTACTTCACGGGCGCCGACGAATTCCTGGTCACCCGGTCGTTCACGAACACCGACTGGGAGACGATCGAGCTCGACATCCAGACCGGCGACCGATGGCTCCGGCAAGGGAAGCTGACCCTCGAGAACTGGAAGAACCAACCCGGGTCCGCCTGGTTCCGAAACGTCCGGTTCACGGCCCGGGGCGACGAATGGTCGCCGACCGTCGAGTCGCCGCCCGCACGGACTTCCGAGGTCTTCTTCGACGACTTCTCCGACGGAACCCTCGATCCCGAACGTTGGTTGATCTCCGGGAAGGCCTGGGGCGGCGACAACGGCGGCGTCGCACCCGACAACGTCATCCTGGTCGAGGACTTCGACGACGGTGAACCGATCATCGCGCTCCGCCTCGAGGCCCACGGCGACATCTATTCCGGCGACCTCGAACACAACGGCCGTCGCACCCGGGTCGGTGCCGCGATCGCGACCCGGGACTACTACGCCTCCGGTCGGTACGAGGTCCGGGCCCGGGTCGCCCCGGAATACGGAACCTGCACCGCCTTCTGGCCCTTCCACTACATCGATCACCGCATGGGCGAGGCGGAATACTGGCACGAGCCCAATCCGCGGCGGAACACCGAGATCGACTGGGAGTTCCCGACCGACCTCGCGGGTTCCGACACCGGGAACTTCTCCTTCACCAAGGCCCGGACCAATTCCTGGGGCGGGCAGTTCGGCGGCGAGGGTGGCGAGCACAAGGGACGCAAGGTGCTGACGGACGAGTTCGGCAAGCCGCTCGATCTCGCGACCGAAGCCCTCGACGGCCGGTATCACACCTTCACGATCGAATGGCGATCGGGAAGCGACCTCGGCGACGAGGCGATCAACCGGGACGATGTCGGCTCGGTGCGGTGGCTGCTCGATGGACGACTGGTCGACGAGCTCCACGATGTGGAGTTCGGACAGGGCAACGTCCCCTTCCGCGCGGCGCGGTTCTGGCTCGGAACGTGGTTCCCAGCCGCCGGCTACGCGGGCGACGTGGGCTGGACCGGCAATCCCGACTTCGACACCACCGCGGCGCACATCGCCTGGGTCCGGATCACCCCGTTCGACGAACCGCGTGATCAGTGGGTCGACGAGACCGTTCCGAATCTCGCATGGGCGGGACCCGACGAGTATCCGGCGTCCATCGATCCGATCGAATCGATCACCGCGGACATCAACCTCGACGGACGAGTCGACGGCGGCGACCTCGCGATCCTGCTCGCCGCCTGGAACACCGCACTGGCCGAAGCCGACCTCGATGGTTCGGGCCGCGTGGACGGTGGCGATCTCGCCCGGCTCCTCGCCGACTGGACGATGCCATGACGGCGGCGATCATTCGACGAGGCGTCGATACACCTCGGGATCGGTCGCGCCTTCGGTGCCGAACAGGAGCACCCGGCTCGCCGGCGACAGCCCAAGCCGGCGGGCGACGCCCGGGTCGGCCGCCGCCGCCATCAGCCCGGCAAGACCGGCCACCGCGGATTCACCGGCGACGATCGACGACTCCCGGGCCAGGCGGCGCATCAGCGGACCGATCGATTCGTCGCCGATCGTGAGGAAGTCGTCGACCGCCGCGTCGATGACCGGCCAGGCGATCAGCGACACCTCGCCGCAGGAGAGCCCCGCCATGATGCTCTCCGTGGTGATGTCCACGGCCCGCGGCGCTCCCGCGAACGCACTGTCGTGGAGGCAGGCGGCCGACGCTGGCTCGACGATCACGAACCTCGGCGTCGCGGTTCCCAGACGCGACCAGAGGTCGACGCACACCGCGGCCGCCATCCCCCCGCACCCACCCTGGAGAAAGACGTGGGTCGGCGGCGCGTCGAGCGGCCACTGGTCCATCGCTTCGCTCGACATGACGGTGTAACCCGCCATCACCGATCTTGGAACGTCCTCGTAACCGGGCCAGGAGGTGTCGGAGACCACGAGCCAGCCGTTCAGGTCGGCATCCCGCGCCGCGGCCCGGACCGAATCGTCGTAGTTGCCCGGAACCCGGCGGACCGTCGCGCCGAACGCCTCGACCGCCGTCTGTCGACCGACGCTCACCCGCTCGTGCATGTGGATCACGCACCCGCAGCCGAAACGCTGCGCCCCCCACGCCACCGAACGGCCGTGATTTCCATCGGTCGCGGTCACCACCGTGATCGCCGCCGCCAGATCCGGATGGCGGATCCGTTCGACGTCCTCGAGCGTGACGGGGCTTCCGGTCGCGTCTTCGAACCGGTCGCGGAGCAGGCACTGCACCGCGTACGCGCCACCCAGCGCCTTGAAACTCGCGAGTTCCGACCGCAGGCTCTCGTCCTTGTACTGAACCGACTCGACGCCCGACTCGTCGGCGAGGCCGGCGAGCGAGCGCAGCGGCGTCGGACGATGATCCGGCCAGTCCGCGATGGCCGCCGCAGCCCGCCGTCGCATCGACGCGGGTACCGCATCTCGAACCACCGCCGGACAGGCGGTCTTCGACGGGCTCCGGTCGAGGTGATGATGCTGCTGGAGGAACATGGCCGGCTCCCGACGAGACGACACGAATGTACCCGACCCGCGAGTCGCGGCGGCATCGCGAGGTCCGGGAGCGGCATCGGGCGACGCCCTCCCCCGTACGAACGAACCACCCCCGGGATCCTTCAAGCCAAGCGCCTTCGAGACGGTTCCGGATCCGGGTCCGACTACTTGTCGGGCTTGTCGGGCTTCGAGTCCGCCTTGCCGGAATCGATGCCGACCGCCTTTCCAATCGCCTCCGCCGCCCCTTCGATCACGTTCTCTCCCTCGCCCTTGACCTTGTCCAACCGGCCGACGACGTCGACCATGCCCTTGCCCAGATCGAACTGGACACCGCCGAGATCGACGTGACCGAAGCTGCTCAAGCCGCCCTCCATGGTGGTCAGCAGCAACGACGGGATCTCGGTGGGCGCCGCCTTGGCGGCGGACACCATGATCGAATGGAGAATGATGGTCGTCACCTGTTCGAGCGGAACCCCGTTCTCCTTGCGGCCGACGTCGCGAACCAGGATCTGATCGATGGTCAGCTTCGTCGGCTGCCGCTCGCTGGTGACCGGCTCGAGGCTGAAGGTGATCTTCACGTTCTCGATCAGGACCTTGTCGATGATGAATTTCTGCTCGTCGGTATCGGTATCGGTATCGGTATCGGTCGAAGGTGCATCACCCTCGGACGGTGATCCCGAAGCCTGATCGATGATCGTGCCGAGATTGCTCCCGTTCAGCCGTTGAATCAGGTTCAGGTCGATGTCCTTGAGCGTGAATTCCTTGATCTCGATGCGATCCGAGAACAACGATCCCAGCGCCACGCCGAGCAGACCGTTCTCGAGCGTGAGGAATCGGCCGTCGTATCCCTTGGGATTGTCGATCACCAGATCGGAGATCGTGGTCCGCTCGTCGAACAGGCTGATTCGAAACGAACCGAGCGTGGTGTCGACCCCGAGCGCCTCCGTCGTCGCGGTTTCGATCTTCGAGGTGATCGTGGCGTTGATCGTGAAATACAGCACCGCCACGCCGATGACCAGCAGCGTGACGATGACGGCGAGACCGCGGAGGACGAATTTCTTCATGGAAATCAGGATCCGGAACGGGAATCGGAGATGATCGAGTGCCCATCGTCATCGAAAACCCCGATCCATGTCGCCTGATCCCCGCTCCGGTCCGGCCGATCACCGTCACCGGCCCTCCCGGACACCCGGAACGGTTTCCTTTTTCACCCCGATCACCGACCATGCACGGGCCTGCGCCACCGAGTCGACTTCCCCGGAGCCGTCGACCGAACGCACCCCGAGGACCCCTGCGTGCCCGAATTGCTCGTCGCCACCTTCTATCGGTTCACCCGACTCGAGGATCACGCCGCGTTGAAGGCGCCCCTCGAAGCATGCTGCGAAGCGAACGAGGTTCGCGGGATCGTTCTGCTGGCGTCCGAGGGCATCAACGCGACGATCGCGGGCACGCGACCGGGCGTGATGGCGGTCCTCGAACATCTGGAACGAGACGAACGCCTCACCGATCTCACCTGGAAGGAATCACGGGCGGCGGATCCGCCGTTTCGAAGGATGCGGGTCCGGCTCAAGCGGGAGATCGTCACCATGGGCGTCCCGGACATCGACCCGGCCCACCTGACGGGGACCTACGTCAAGCCCGCGGACTGGAACGCGTTGATCGACGATCCGGACGTCATCGTGATCGACACCCGGAACGACTACGAGGTGGCGCTCGGCAGTTTCAAGAACGCGATCGATCCGGAGATCGGCGCGTTCCGCGAACTTCCGAAGTGGCTGGACGCTCGAATCGATCCGGCCCGGCGACCGCGCGTCGCCATGTTCTGCACCGGCGGAATACGGTGCGAGAAGTCGACGGCACTGCTCAAGCAGGCCGGGGTTCGCGAGGTCTATCACCTTGAAGGCGGGATCCTCAAGTATCTCGAGGAGATCCCGGCGGCGGAGAGTCTCTGGGAAGGCCAGTGCTTCGTGTTCGATGAGCGCGTCTCGGTGGGACCCGGACTCGAAGTCGGCGGGCTCGAACTCTGCCGGGCGTGTGGTTGGGCGATCGAAGCGGAGGATCGACGATCCCCCCGGTATCGAGCGGGTGTCAGCTGCCACCGATGCGAGGGGACCACCACGCCGGATCAGAAACGTCGATTCGCCGAACGTCAGCGGCAATTCGAGGCCTCGCGGAACCAGACGAACGCGTCCCCTCCACCTCAGGGCGGTGAAAACACGTGAAGGCCGGGGATGCCGATGCGTTCAACACCTGACTGCTCCTCGGAGTCCCGGTACGCTGGCCGCATGCACATCCTCATCATCAACTTCAATCTGAACGACATCACCCGCGCCGAATACGAAGCGGTCTGTGCGGAGGTCGCCCCCGAATTCGCGGCCATTCCCGGTCTCGTCTCGAAGAAGTGGCTCGCCAACGAGGCCTCGAACACCTACGGCGGCGTCTACCTCTTCGAGAACGAACAGGCGATGCTCGACTACCAGGATTCCGAGCTGTTCCGATCGGTCGCCGGGAATCCAGCCTTCGTCAACGCCTCCGCGACGCCGTTCGAGATGCTCGTGGCGCCTTCGAAGGTCACGGGCATCTCCTGATCGACCGGCCCGGCGGATGCGTCGATCGATCGGCGGAATCCGAAGACGGTCGCGTGAATCGTGCCCGACGCCGAGGTCGAAGCGCGATCGATTCCAGCGGAATCTGCGGCGGATCATTTCGACATGAGGTCCTCACGTAAGAATCTGGCCCTCCTCTCGAGGATCATCACCTGGGCCTTCGTCTGCATCGCGTCGCTCTTTGCGGTGCTGGGACTGCTCGCGCTGCTCGGCTTCTTCGGCCTTGCGGACGCGGGCTTCGAAGAGAAGACCGCGATCGGAGGTTCGTTCCTCCTCGGCGCGTTCATCAGCGGCTTGACGGCGCTCATCATGTTCGCCCTTCGAACCGAGCTGGAGCGTCGGGAACCCGACCAATGCATTCGCTGTGAATACGACCTCCGGGGCATCGAGTTGATTTGTCCGGAATGCGGATACGACCGGCGGGAGTCGTCGACCGTCACCCGAGCCGAAAACTGATCCGACCGTCGATACCCTGCCGAAGATGTCGAGGGACGCGGAGGGCGACGCATGCAGGAACAGATCACGACATGGATCCTGGCGACCACGAGCCTGGTGGCCGTGGGCATGCTGTTGCTCGCGATCTACACCTGGCCGCGCGGTGAACGCCGTCGGTGCCCGGGGGATCGGCGTTGGCGAAGGCTCTGGAACCCCCACCGCTGGATCCGGCGGAGCGACTGCTGGCAGGATCTCCACGGCCTTC
>NYSY01000192.1 GCA_002683215.1 Planctomycetaceae bacterium | reverse complement strand
CCGATTAATGGATGAATCCATTGTAGCCCCCTGCCGGCGGTCGAGTCAACGTCTTCAGAACATCGTTTTCGACGATCAGTCCGCTACTCTGGTGGCTTCCTCACGGTACGCTCGACCCCCCGTCCACTTCAGGAGCCCCCCATGATCTCGCGTCTGCTTCAGCGTCTCGCCGGCCTCGGCCTCCTGCTCACCCTGGCCTCGACCGCCACCGCGAACACCTCGACCTCGGAAACCGCGGCGGGTGCTTCGGCGGTTCGCCAGGGCGCCCCCTACCTCCTGAACGTCTGCGTGATCAGCGGCCGACGACTCCCCGCCGACGGTGGCGTGGCCATGATCCTCGAAGGTCCGGCCGATGGGATGCAGACCGGTCGCGAGATCCGGGTCTGCTGCAAGACTTGCGAAGGCCGGTTCCTCAAGGATCCCGCGAAGTACATTCCGAAGATCGATGAACTGATCATCGCCGACCAGATGCCGCGGTATCCGACCGACCTGAACTGCGTGGTCATGGAGGCGAAGTCGCTGCCGAACCCCACCGGGCCGGAGGCGAGGGAATGCACCCTCGTCGTCTACAAGAACCGACTGGTGAGACTCTGCTGCACGCGATGCAACCGGAGGTTCGAATCAGACCCCGCGAAGTACATCGCCAAGCTCGATGCCGCCGCGATCGAAGCGCAGAAGGCCCGCTACCCGCTGACCACCTGCGTGGTCAGCGGTGGAAATCTCAGGAGTTCCGGCCCGTGGTTCATGATCGGCGATCGTGCCGTCACCACCTGCTGCGGCGGTTGCAAGGGCCGGGCCATGAAGAACCCCCGTGCCGCGGTCGCGAAGCTCGACGCCGCGAAGAAGCCGGAAGCGAAGAAGACCGACACCTGAGCCGCCGGAGGCCACGCGAGCGATTCCTGAATCACGAACGCGACGCCTTCGAGGCGTCGCGTTCCTTATTTTGAAAGGCATCCCCGATCCGACCGGCTCAGGAAGACTTGAAGAGCGAGGCCGCGAAGAGGCCGGGCCCCTTTCCACCGGGCATCGGACGAAGACGACGCCATGAGACGCGGTCGAATCCGCCGCGTTCCCCCAGTCCGAGGATCGCCGACTCTTCGAATCCAAGGTGCTCGTGCCCCATCGTGAGTTGATAGGTATCCCGATCATGCGCAACCATGTCGACGACCAGCAGGACCCCGCCAGGCCGAAGGATCCGGGCTGCCTCGGCGACCGCGGCCAGGGGCTCCCGAAGGTGGTGAAGGACCAGCATCATCACCGCCGCGTCCACCGATTCCGATTTCAGATCGAGGTCGAGCAGATCCCCTTCGACGAAGCGGATGTTGTCGAATTCGGCGAGGCGTTTTCTCGACGCTTCGAGCATGGCGCGTTCGCGATCGACGGCGACGACTTCCGAGACGACCGGTGCGAGCCGTTCCGCAGCATCACCCGTGCCACAGCCGAGATCGGCGACCACCCATTCGGGATCGAGGAGGCCGAGCATCGCATCGACACCGAACCCCGTTCCGAAGAGTTCGTGACGGACCTCGTGCCACTCTCCACCGATTCGGCCGAAGAACGCCTGCGAATCCGAACGCCGGCCGGCCAGGACCTCCTTGAGCCGGCTTGCATCGTCGAGAAACACGGGACTCGACGCGAGACGATCTCGGGTGGTCTCCCAGAGCCGGCGAAGGTCGGGATCGAGCGCATCCACCGGCAGTCGATAAAGGCTCGCCGTGCCTTCCGACCGCTTCACGATCCAGCCGTGTTCATGCAAGGCCTTGAGATGCCGGCTGACCGTCGACTGGGGAAGCTGCGATGCGGTCGCAAGTTCCCCGACGCCCAGTTCCGTTCGTTCCACCAGGAGCAGAAGGCGAACGCGGGCCAGGTCCCCGAGCTGCGCGAGGTTCGAGAGCCACTCGTCCGGGCGACCGGTGGAATTCGATTCGCTCACGACGGGAAGGCTCCTCAGACCCCGGGCGGCAGCGCGATGGTCGGTCCCGGAACTTCACCGAACTCCCGGAGCCGGTCGGAAATCGACTGATTGCCCGGCTCGATGCCGTACGCCTGCCGAAGCCGGCGGAGCGCCAGCGCCTCGTCACCGAGCCTCTCCGCCAGATCCGCCGCCGCGACGTAGGCCTCCGCGGACGCCTGGGGTTCCAGCTCGATCGCACGTTCGATCGCGTCCCGCGCCGTGTCCGGATCATCGAGTTCCATCGCGAAACCCGCGAGCTCGAGCCAGGCGTCGGAATCCTCGTTGTCGATGGCCCAAGTCCGGAGCAGTTGAAACGCCCGGTCGTACTGACCGTTCTGAAACTCGGCGTCGCCGAGGAGCAGCACCAGATCACGATCTCCGGGGCGCCGCGCGGTGGCGGTCATGAAGACCTTCGCCGCCTCGGACGGACGATCGAGTTCCAGCATGCATCGGCCGTACATCTCGAGGGCGTCCGCATTGCCGGGTTCACGCTCGAGGATTCGGTCGTAGAACCCCGCGGCGGATTCGTATCGACCCCAGCGGAATTCGTGGTCCCCGTCCTTCTGGAGTTTCACGCTGGGGGGTGTCGAAACCTTGTCACCGGTCGTTTCACACCCCACGGACGCCGCACCGAGGGCGACGATCGAGGACGTGACGACCATGCGAAGAAAGGTACGAGCAGGACCGGAAGATGGGTTGAAGGGGTTCATGAGGACTCCTGCGCAATCGGGCTGGCGAGGTCGGAGGACGCCACCGCCCCGGCCGCTCCATGATACGGTGGAGTGGTCCCCGCTGCGATCACCCCCTGCCCCTGTGCCGGATCGATCTCGCAATGCTCCGAACGTCGATTCTCCGACATGCGCCGGCTCCGGAAGGTCCCCCACCGCATTTCGACTGGCTGCTCGAGGCCGACCCCGAGACACCCGATGACGCTCGCGTCGTACCCACCTTCCGACTCCGCCGCCGGCCCGATCGCCTCGAAGTCGGCGAGACCGCCGAGCTTGAACGCATTGACGCCCACCGGGGAATCTGGCTGCGACGGTCCGAGCATGGGACCATCCGTCTCAACCCTCCGCTCGGGACGGCGACGCCGGTGCGAACCGGTCGGATCCGGTCCACGAACACGGACCGCGATCGGGTGCTGGAATCCATCGTCCAATGGTCCCAATCATCTTCCCCGATGGCCTACCGGATCGAGCCGATCACCGGCAATCGATTGCGGGTCACCCGAATCACCGAATCCTCCAGCGAAGCCTCCGGAGCAACCTTCGAATGACCATTCTGATTGGAATCGTCTTCACGCTGATTGCCGCGGTCTTCGCCGCGATCGCGGCACTCGGACTCCCCGGGACCTGGCTGATCATCGCTTTCGCCGCCCTGATCGACGTGATCGAACTTCTCTGGAAGGGTGATGCGGAGCCGACCTTCGGCTGGATGGCGTTCGCGATCGCCCTGCTTCTGGCCGCCGCGGCGGAAGTCGTCGAGTTTCTCGCGGGTGCCGCAGGCGCGAAGGCGGGTGGGGCCAGTCGCCGAGGCACCATCGGGGCGCTGATCGGCGGCTTCGTGGGCGGCATCGTCGGGACGTTCGTGATCCTCATCCCGCTGGTTGGAACCCTGGTGGGCGCGGCGCTCGGTGCCGGTGGCGGGGCCCTGGTCGGAGAACTCACCCGCGAGGGGGCGGGGCTTCGCGACACCATCAAACCCGCGACGGGTGCCGCCGCGGGAAGGGTCGCGGGAACCGTCGTCAAGATCGGCTTCGCGGTCGTGATCTGGATCCAGCTCAGCGTCGCGGCCTTCATCTGACCGGCGAAGACCGGTCGATTCAGATCGTCGCTTCGGTGACCCGCAGAACTTCTTCCACCGTGGTCCGCCCGTCGAGGATCTTCCGGAATCCGTCCTCCCGCAGCGAGACCATGCCACGCTCGCAGCAGATTCGGCGGAATTCGGTCACGTTCGGACTGGAGGCGATCAGGTCGCGAAGGTGATCGTCGAAGACCAGCAGTTCGTAGAGCCCCAGTCGGCCCGAATATCCGGTGTTGCGGCATGCCTCGCACCCGCGACCCTGGGGCAGCGTCGGACCGTCGATTCCGTGGACCACGAGAAAGTCCCGCATCTCCTCGGGGACGGGGACGTCTTCGACGCACGCGGGGCAGATTCGTCGCACCAGCCGCTGGGCGAGCACCCCGTTCAACGCGGCCCCCACCAGGAAAGGTTCGACCCCGATGTTGACCAGTCGGGTGACCGAACTCGGCGCATCGTTGGTGTGGAGGGTCGAGAGCACGAGGTGACCCGTCAACGCCGCCTGGACCGCGATCGACGCGGTTTCATGATCCCGGATCTCACCGACCATCACCACGTCCGGGTCCTGCCGCAGCAGTGCCTTGAGCGCCCGCGCGAAGGTCATGTCGATCATCGCATGGGTCTGGATCTGGGTGACCCCGGGCAGGTTGTATTCCACCGGGTCCTCGACGGTCGAGATGTTCAACCGCTGCATGTCCATCTGACGGAGCGAAGAGTAGAGCGTGGTCGTCTTGCCCGAACCGGTCGGTCCGGTGACCAGGATGATGCCGTGCGGCTGGTCGATCTGCTTCTTCCAGAGCGCCAGCGTGTCCTCGCCGAAACCCAGGTCGTCGAGTGAGACCTGAATCGCCTGATCGTCGAGAATTCGCATCACCGTCTTCTCACCGTTGGCGGTCGGCACGGTCGAGAGTCGGAGGTCGAGTCGACGATTCATCACCGTGGCCCGGATGCGTCCGTCCTGTGGCAGACGACGCTCCGCGATGTCGAGATTCGCCATGATCTTCAGACGACTGGTCAACGCCGCGTGCATCTTCTTCGGCGGCGTCATGGCCTCGTAGAGGATCCCATCGATGCGGAGTCGGACCTTGAGGTGCTTCTCGCCGGGCTCGATGTGGATGTCCGACGCGCCTTCCTGCAGCGCCGTCTGGATGATGTGGTTCACGTAGCGGACGACCGGTGAACTCTCGGCTTCGAGTTCGAGGTCGGTCTCGGTTTCCTCGGTCTTCTCGAACTCGACGTCATCCTCCTCGACGTCCGCGAGAATCGCCTCGATGTCGGTGCTGGGCTGGTCGTCACCACCCTCGAGCACCTGAATCGCATCCACGACCTCGCCGCCGCAGACCAGCACGTGCTTGACCACGGATACTCCGAGTCGCCGCTTCAGCTCGTCGAGCAGGAAGACGTCGTCGGGGCTCGTCGTGCCGATCACCGTCCGGGTGCCTTCGGTTCGAAGAGGAATGACTCGATGTTCAAGGCAGTAGTCGACACCCAGTCTTTTCATCTGGGCGGCGTCGACGGTGTCCGTGTTCACCTTCGCGAAGTCGATCCTCGAGATCTCGGCCACGCCACGCTGCACGATCGACTCTTCGATCTCCATCTCGAGAAGGATCGCGGCGACCGGTCGGTCCGGCGTCTGGGCCTGAAGGCGGCGCGCGGTGTCGCGACTTCCCCCGTCGATCTCGTCGCGTCCGTGAAGCAGATCGATGAGATCGACGTTGCCGGACGTCGCACCGCCCTCGGGCACGAAGAGGTCCCGGAGCGCGTCGTCGGGGCGGGTCGGCCGGACCCGGTCGTGTCCGATCGCCATCGCGGGGTCGATCTCGGCGTCGAGACCGGAGCCCGTGTTGAAATCCGGCGGACGAACGTCGATCGCCGCCGCCTGCGAATCGACGTCGGCTCGAGTCGACGTCGAGGCGGAAGGATCGGGACGGACGGGCGTGTCTTCGCCGACGACCTCGGATCCACGCTCGTCATCGGCGGACGGTTCCTTCGGCGCATCGGCGTTTGGTTCACCGAGGTCTCGCAGCAGTCGTTCGATGTCGAATCGTCCCACGTCTTCTCCAGTCCGGGCCGGTCCCGAATCCCCGAAATGCGCTCGATGATCGGTCGATCAGAAGTTGCGCTTCACGCCGACTTCGATGCGGCGGGCGTGCCTTGGCTCGGAGAGACGGGATACGAAGACCACCCCGTCGGAACCGATCCGCTCGACCTCGAATCCGTACTCCGCACCCTCGTGCGGAACGTCGAAGACGTCCCCCACCATGATTCGATGACCGTTCAGAACGGCCTGTGCTCGCGGCGAGTCGGGAGCGAGGATCGCGCTCACGTTCATCAGCGACCCGATCTCATCGATCGTCTCGTTGAACGTGTCCTTGATCTGATCGATGGTGTTCACCGGCCTTTGTTCGGCCGATGCCATCTCCACCGCGGCCAGGTCGATCTCCCCCCAGTACCGGAAGGGTCGATCCTTCTTCAAGTCGTCGGTGGGCACCTGGAGATCGTTGAGACGATTCTTGTCGAGTCGTTCCAGAACACGGAGGTCCTCGAGTCCGAGGACCGCGCCGTCCTTCTCCGCGTCGACGATCCACTTGCCGACCGCGACGCGATCTCCCGGTTCGCCGGTGGCGGCGACGCCACGTCCGAGGAACCGCATCGACCAGAGTCCGGCCGCCGACGCCAGCAGCACGCCGATGAAGAGCATCGTTCCGGCATCGATTCGCCGACTCTTGCCACTCTTCACCGCCTCGGCGAAACCATCATCGACCGAGAAGTCGACCGTTCCGCCACGGATCATGGGATCGTCGATCGATTCATCGACGCGGTCGATGCCGTTCTTTTCGTTTCGTCCGCTCATGCGTCACCTTCCAGTTCACCTTCGCAGTAGATGACCACCGTCATCGAAGCGTCGATCTGACCCGCCGGGGCGTCTTCCTCGCCCACCCTGCCACGGGACTCGACCAGATTCCGCTGGAGCTTCAGGTCCCGGACCCGCGTGATCCGCGGAAGACGCTCGAGATCGATGAGGAAGCGATAGAGGCCTCGAAAACTCCCATCGATCTCCAGGGACAACGGAATCTCCGCATATCCCTGGGTCTCGGTCCGGTTGAGGGCCCGGATCGACGAGATGCCGAGGGCGTTCCGCTCTCCGATCCGATGGATCTCGGCGAGCATGTCGTCGACCTCGTTCGCGTCGGGAATGTTCTGGCGGAAGTCGGCGAGCCGCAGTTCGGCCTCGTCGATCGCGGTTCGGACATCGCCGACCTCGTCGGTCAGTTGATCCAGTCGGATCAGCGTCGACTCCATCTGGGCGATTTCACGTCGGGACTGCTCGATGTCCTGATTGCGAGGTTCGAAGACGAAGAACCACGCGGCCACGGGAATCGCGGCGAGGACCAGCAGGAAGATCATTTCACGGATGCCAAGCTTCATCGTCCATCCTCCATCTCGGTGGCGACGACGCCCGCGATGCTTCGAGTCTCGCGGATGTCGGCATCGGGATCGATTTCGAAGAGGATCCGGTACTCCCGCATCGGGCGACCGTCGATCTCCTTCTCCTGGGTGTGATCGAGTCTGACCCGTCGAAAGATCTCGACCTTGACCAACGCATCGATGAATCGCGAAACCTCGTCGAGCGAGGGTGCGAGCCCCTCGAGCGTCACCCGCGAAGCCCATCGTCGCGGCTCCGGACGGATCTCCTCCGCCAGGGCATCCGAATCGGCGGCTCGCTTCTTTCGACCGGATCCCAGCGTCGCCACCGCCGATGGCTTCGGACGCGCCGGCTTGATCTCGTCCGTTTCAAGTCCCAACCGCATCAGGCTGAGTTCGGCGGGCATCTGCCGGACCAGCTCCGCGAGCAGGTTGGATCGAGGCACGGTGTCCACGAGCCCCACCGCGACATGGGCCTTGTCGACCATCCGACTGACCCGCATTTCATAGGCGTCCATCTCCGCGATCCGATCGGCCGCCGCGACGAAACGTTGATTGACCGCGGACCGGGCGGACCGGACACCAGTCCAGTTCCGCTGGGTCACCACGAAGGCGGTCGTGACCCCGAACATCACGAGCACGAAGAGCGTGACCGCGAGCACGGTCATGCGTCGCTCCGCCCGTTTCGCGACGTAGTCGTCGGGAAGGAAACCGGAATTG
>NYSY01000191.1 GCA_002683215.1 Planctomycetaceae bacterium | reverse complement strand
GTCGTTCGGCGAACGGCGGAAACGCCACCATAGCTCAGTTGGTAGAGCGAAGCTTTCGTAAAGCTTAGGTCACCGGTTCGAGTCCGGTTGGTGGCTCTCATCGCACGCACGCCCGCGAATCGCTTCGCGGGCGTGTCTGCATCCGGTGGACGAGGCGAGCCACTACCATTCGAACATGCGTCTGCCCATGTTCGATCCTGCTCCGGAGGTTGGCGGAGACGCTTCCGCCGGGCTCGCGGAGGTGCTTGCGGCGATCGACGCGAGCATCGAAGGCGACGTTCGCGGGGATCGGCTGACTCGCGGTCTCTTTTCGACGGACGCATCTCCGTATGCGATGACGCCGCTCGCGGTGGTGACGCCGCGAAACGCCGAGGACGTCGCGGAGACGATGCGGATCTGCGCCGCTCGCGGGGTTCCGGTGCTTCCACGCGGCGGGGGCACCAGCCTCGCGGGACAGACGGTGAACACCGCCGTGGTCCTCGACTTCACGCGATTCATGAACCGAGTGCTCGAGATCGATGCGGAAGCCCGTGTCGCCCGGGTCCAGCCGGGGCTCGTACTCGACGATCTTCGGCGGGCGCTCGAATCCCACGGGCTGGCTTTCGGTCCCGACGTCTCCACGTCGACCCATGCGACGCTCGGAGGAATGATCGGCAACGCCTCCGCCGGTTCGTATTCACTCGTCCACGGCATGACCGACGAGCACGTGCTCGCGCTCGACGTGGTGCTCGCGGACGGGACCGCGAATCACCTTGGCATCGGAAACGCGTCGCACGGATCCGCGGTCGCCTCGCTGCGCGCGGGCTTGCGTGCGATCGTGGAACCGTTGCGGCCGGAGATCGAAGCCCGATTCCCACGGGTTCGCAGGAACGTCGCCGGGTACCGGCTGGACGATCTTCTCGCGATGTACGACCGAAGCGAGCCCGGGACGGACGATGCCGTGAACCTCGGGCGATTTCTGGCGGGAAGTGAAGGGTCGCTGGCGATCACCACCGCGGCCTCGGTCCGGTTGGTCGAGCCGCCGGGTGGTCGATCCCTGCTGGTGCTGGCGTTCTCGGAGGTCGCCGCCGCGTGCGCGGTGGTCGAGACGCTCGTGGCGAGCGGGCCTGCGGCGGTGGAGTTGATGGATCGGCACATCATCGATGCCGCCGCGCGACAGGCGATCTTCGCCGCGGACGTCGAACTGCTGCCGACGACGGACGGTCGACGGGCCGCCGCCGTCCTCTACGTCGAGTACCACGCGAAGGACGTCGCGACCGCCGACGAGAGGGCCCGGGCGGGGATGATCGCGGCCGGCGTTCCCGAGGATGCCGGCTTCATCGTCCGGGACCCCGCCACGCAGGCTCGACTCTGGTCGGTGCGGACCACCGGGCTCGGACTCATCTCCAAGGTGTCCGGCAGCGTCCAGCCGATGGCGGGTCTCGAGGATTGCGGTGTGCCGCTCGAACGACTTTCGACCTTCCAGCCCGCCTTCGAAGGGCTCATCCGTTCCCATGGCTGGTCCGGCGTGTTCTACGCCCACGCCTCGGTGGGACTGCTTCACGTGCGCCCACGCATCGACCTGGCGAGCCAACTGGATCGGGATGCGTTTCTTCGTCTCCGCGAGGAGACGTTGGAGCTGGTGCTCGAACATGGTGGGTCGATCTCCGGCGAACATGGCGACGGTCGTATCCGAACCGATCTGGTGCACCGGATGTACGGTCCGGCGATCGTCGAGGGCCTCGGGGCGATCAAGAAGCTCTTCGATCCGTCGGATCTCCTCAATCCCGGCAACAAGATCGTCGCCCGCGATCCGCTCGCGGACCTTCGATTCGATCGGGACGCCGCGAAGATCGATCCGGACGAAGCCCATTTCGAATGGCCGGCGGGCGGTCCGCTCGCCGAAGCCCGGGCCTGCAATGGAAACGGACTCTGTCGTCGCAGCGAGGGTGGGGCGATGTGCCCGAGCTATCGGGCGCTTCGCGACGAACGTCATTCCACTCGTGGACGGGCCAACACCCTCGGGCTCGCGCTCGACGGTCGGCTCGCCGAGGGCGAGTCGGCCTCGTCGATGTCCGCCCTCGGTCGGGAGGACGTCCTGGAGACGCTGGATCTCTGCCTGTCCTGCAAGGCCTGCCGGCACGAATGTCCCAGCAACGTCGATCTCTCGAAACTGAAGTCCGAGTACCTCGCGCAGTCCTTCGACGCCGCCGGGGTGATTCCGTTCCGAACCCGGGTGCTGGGTCGGGCGGGACTCCTGCTTCGCCGTGCGGCCCGCACGCCTCGGCTCGTCCGATGGCTGGCCGGCCTTCCCGGCAGCACGTCGATCATCGCCCGGCTGCTCGGGCTGGATCCGACGAGGCCGCTTCCGCGTCCCGCACGAAGGGACCGTCGTGTCTTCACGTCCACCGCAGCCACCGACGCGCCCGCGGTCGTGCTTCTCGGAGACTGTTTCAACGCCACACTGGAGCCGGACCATCTGCAGGACGCGAGACGGTTGCTCGATGCCTTCGGCTATCGGGTCATCCCGGTGACGCTCGACGGCTGTTGCGGTCGCCCGCAGATCTCGGCGGGCCTGCTGCGCGAGGCACGACGACTCGTCGAGCGATCCGCGCCGTCGCTTCACGCGACCATTCGGGCGCACGAGGCAGTCGCGGTGATCGCGCTGGAGCCGTCTTGTCTTTCCGCCCTCCGGGAGGAGTGGCGGGAACTGCGGAGCGACGTGCCGGACTCGACGACGGAGGTGATCGCCGACCGTGCGACCTCGATCGAATGCTTCCTCGATGCGGCGTGGGACGACCATCCGAAACGGCCGGGGATCCTGATCCCGGAGGGGGCGACCGTGCACCCGCACTGTCACGCCAAGGTCGAACGCGGCGCGTTTCGCCGCCTCTTCGACCGACTCGACGCGGTGGATGCCGTGGTCCTCGATTCCGGCTGCTGCGGACTCGCCGGTTCCTTCGGCTACGTCGCCGAGCATGCCGGACTCTCCCGACGGATCTTCGAGCAGTCACTGGGCGAGGTGATCGCGGATCGTCGCGACGGCCCGGTGGTCGCTTCGGGAACGAGTTGCCGACATCAGTGCGGGGACCTTGCGGACATCCAGGCGGTCCACCCGATCAGCCTCCTCGCCGAAGGCCTCGAGACCCCGGCGGATCAGGACTGAGTCGTCCCGGTTCCGGCGTCACCCTCCAGGGTGGCCAGCGCCCGGGCGGTTCGTCTTTCCATCCAGAGCGTCAGGCCCCCGAGCACGCCGAAGAACGCCGCGGCACCACCACTGCAGAAGGTTCCGAGCACCGGGCCGAAGGCCGACTCCAGCACCGCGACCTCGTTCGCATCGATCACGAACACGTCGGCGACCGCCCGGCTGGATTCGTTCTCGCCGAGCTGGAGATCGAAGCTGTACTTCCCGGCATCGGGAAGGACGGCGGATCCCACCAGCACCGCGGCGGCCGACCGACCGGGTCGAGCGGACTGGAGGTTCGCGCGGTGCGTTGCTTCGACCTCCACGTCGATCGGATCACCGGCCGCGTCGAGGACCGTCAGTTCGAAGACGAGCTCGTTGGGCGCGAGGTGGCGGGTCCCGTCGAACTCGGTGTCGGTGAGGTAGGAGATGAAGACCCGGCCCGCGGGAAAATCGAAGACGCCGGTGCCGGGGGCGAGGAATCGATGGGGAATCTCGGTCTCCATTCGACGTCGCATGTCGGCCCGCGTCGTCTCCAGTCTGGTCCAGGAGACGTTGAAGGCGGCGACCACCGCACCGACCGCGAGCACCGCGGCGATCCCCAGAAGGAAGCGGCCGAGTCGGGGGCGTCGCCTTCGGGCCATGCCGCGGGCGGAGACGAGTCCGGGTTCCTGATCAGTCATCGGTCCGCATCTCCGTCGTCGTTTCCGCCGCCGCGTTCTGGTCGAACACGAGGTCCATCGTCGTCCACCATCCGCCGTCGTCGGGGTCCGCGGTCGGAATCCTCCGCTGGTACGGTCGCATGAGGTCGTCCCACGCCCGGCAACGCGGGTCGTCGGTGTAGGCCTGATAGTCCCGGGCCGGATCGAAGTCGTCATCCGCCTCGAACACCATGAAGAGCCTCGGTCCGGTTCGCCAGATCCGCATGCTCCGGATGCCGATCGATCGCAGTCCGCGCAGCACTTCGGGCCACACCGAGGCGTGGTGCCGTTCGTATTCCGCGATCCGGTCGGGATCGTCCACGAGATCGAGGGTCTGGGCGAAGGTCTTCACACGGGGCTCCGAAGAAGCAGCATACGAGCGTGACCGACGAGAGGTCGCCGGTACCATCGAGGAATGACCGCCGATCCAGATCATGATGCCGACCACCGGCGATCCCTCGATCACCGATTCGACCTTCTGGTCCTGACCGCGTCCGACCCGCGACAGGCCGCGATCTACGAACGGTCGGTGGGCCGGCTCGTCGACTGCGGGGTCCTTCCGGTCGACGATCTGCTCGTGGTTCCCGATCCCGGCGGACGACGGGTCGGTTCCGGCGGCGCGACGCTCGAAGCCGCCGCCCGCGCCGCGGAGCATCTCTTCCGGGCCGGGCGATCCGATCTCGCTTCCATCTTCCGGAATCGAAGGGTGCTGGTGGTGCACTCCGGGGGCGAGACCCGTCGCCTCCCCGCGTTCGCCGGTCTGGGCAAGATCCTGCTTCCGCTCCCGACCGCCGGGCCGCTCGGTGGGTCGCTCACCATGCTGGAAGCGATCGTCGCCGAGTCCGCGGCGCTGCCCGGACCTCCGGACGGGCAGTTCATGGTGGTGACCGGCGATGCGGTGGTTCCGCTCAAGGGGACCACGGGCGTCCAGCCGGATCGGCCGGGGATCACCGGCGTGGCCCAGCGTGCGACGCTCGAGCGCGGTGGCCGGCACGGTGTCTACGTCGCGGACGAAACGGGTCGGCTGCTGGACATGTTGCAGAAGCCCGGGCCGGACGAAGTCCGGAGGGCCGGTGGGATTCTGGGTGACGGGGGTGAAGCGGGCGAAGAGGCGCTGCTCGTCGACACCGGCGTGTTGTCGTTCGATCCCGCGTCGATCGCCCGGTGGCTGGAGGCGGCGGGGGTCACGGTGGACTCGACCGGGCCGGTGGTGGGGGCGGGGCTGCTCGCGGCGATTCGAGCCGGCGAAACGGGTTCGGTCGAGCTGTATCACGAACTGCTGAAGGCGATTCCCCGCACGGTGCCGGATGCCGATTTCGAAGCGCTGGTCCGGGATGCGGTGCATGCCGGGCGGGCGGCGAGGCTGCGGGACTGGCGTTCACGGGTGGTCGGCATGTCTTTCCACGTCGATGTGGCGGACGCCGAACCGTTTCTGCACCCCGGCACGACGTCCGAGTTCATCGATCTCGTCTGTCGGGGCGCCGATGCGGCCGGTCCCATTCGACTGGATTCCGGGCGCGACGAGATCGTGGCGGCCCGTGACAGCGTCGTCGAGGCGTCGGTGTTCAGCGGAGCCGACGTGACGTTGCGGGGGCGGAATCTCGTGAGCGGGATTCCCCCGATCCGGAACCTCGAGATGGATCTTCCCCGGGGCGGTTGCGTGTTCCTCATCCCGGTGAACGAAGACGGCCGATCGCGGTGGATCGCGATCGCGCACCACGAACACGACGATTTCAAATCCCGGATCGTCGATCAGGGGACGTTCGGAGGTCGGCCGATGGCGCATCCGTCCGTACGTCACCGTCTGGAATCGGTGGCCGGAGGTCCGCTCGAGGTCGAGCACACCCTCCGTGAACTTCCGCTCTGGTCGATCGGCACCGCGGCGGGAACCCTTCGACACGCGATGGCGGTCCTTCGCGGCGACGCGGTTCGCCGGGGCGATCGGATCTCCTTCGCCCGCGCCCTCGGAATGCTCGACCCGGACCGACTGCTCGCGCATCGCGATCGGCTTCGGGCGGACGCCATCGAACGCGCTGCGATTTCGATCCTCCGGGATCGCGCCGACCTCTCCGCCGACGCCCTCGCGTCGTTGGTGTCGCCGCGACAGGCGGGCCGGATCGCCGACGTGATCGAGGAGGCGGTGTCGGATCGTGCGGACGACGCGGCTTCCGCCCGGTTCGCCGCGGCCGGACACCGTTTCGCGGTGCGGGCGGGACGTGGTGCGCGTGACCACGGCATGCGCAAGGCGCTGGAGATCGTCGGGCGTTCGGTCGCGGGGCCGGTCGAACCGATGTCGGATGCGACCACCGCGATCGTGCTCCGCGACCAGGCGGTGTGGGCCGCCTCGCCGGTGCGAATCGACTTCGCGGGCGGCTGGAGCGACACGCCGCCGATCTGCAGCGATCTCGGCGGCACGGTCGTGAACGCCGCGGTGCTCCTGCACGGCAAGCAGCCGATCCAGGCCATGGCCAAGATCGTCGACGCGCCGACGATCAACGTGCACAGCGTGGATCTGGGTCGAAGTCGCACCTTCACCACCACGCGTTCGCTGCTCGCGCCGGCCGATCCTTCCGACTGGACGACGCTTCCACGAGTCGCGCTTCAGCTCGCGGGGATCGTTCCCGCCGACCCACGCGCCTCGCTTCGGCGGCGGCTCGAGCGTTTCGGCGGCGGCGTCGTGCTGACCCTCTACTCCGCGGTGCCGAAGGGTTCCGGTCTCGGGACGTCCTCGATCCTCGGGGCGACGGTCCTCGCCTGTCTCCGGCGGCTCGTCGATCCGACCGACGATCCGGCGTGGATCGTCGAACGGACGAGCCTGCTCGAACAGATGATGACCACCCGTGGCGGGTGGCAGGACCAGGTCGGGGGGGTGTACGGCGGCATCAAGATCGCCCGGACCGCGCCCGGGCCGCGGCAGCGCCCCAAGGTCGAGATGCTCGAGCCGGGCCGCGGGTTCGTCGAGGCGATCGAGGCGAGGTCGGTGCTGGTTTACTCCGGGGAGAAGCGCCTGGCCCGCGACATTCTCGAGAAGGTCATCGGGCGTTACCTCGCCCGGGAACCCCAGGCGATCCGGATCGTCGACCGGCTCCAGCGGGGGGCGGAGTCCATGGGGGCCGCGATCGAGGCCGGTGACGTGGAGGCCTTCTGCGCGGGCGTCGCGGCCTACTGGACGTTGAAACGGGCGTTCGATCCGGCGGCGACCTATGACCGCGTCGAAGCGATCGCCGCCACGCACGCGGCGGATCTCGCGGCCTGGGAACTCCCCGGCGCGGGTGGCGGTGGATTCGTGCTGATGCTCGCCCGGGACGAGGCGGCGGCAGCCCGGATTCGGCATCGAGTCGATCGGGACCCTGCGAACGAACTCGTCCGGCGGTTCCCGCTCGAGATCGATCGAGAGGGGCTGCGGGTCACGGTGCTTTGATCGACGGTGCGGCCCGCGAATGGCCGCGATCGGCGAGGTCGACGATCCGGCGGATCAACTCCACGCGACGAGCAGGAGCCCGATGTCGGCCGAGTTGGTCGTGCCATCGCCGTTCAGGTCGGCCTTCGCCGTACCCCACGCCGCGATCATCAGACCGAGGTCCGCCGCGTCGACGAGTCCGTCGCCGTTGAGGTCGGCGGGGTTCGGCGGGTTCAGCGGCTCGCATTCGACCAGGAGCACGCCGTCTCCGGTCGAGCCGTCGGGACTTCCGACTCGAACGAGGAGCACCTGCCCTTCGAGGGCGAGGCTGGATGCGGACGCATCGTCCCCGCATTCGTCGTCGCCGCAGGCGTAGGGCGTCGCGTTGGGGGAGGGGCATCCGCCGGTTCCGTCGAAGACGTCGATCCGGCTGTCGAACCCGGCCTCGCAGGTGGAGATGGTGAAGGTGCCGGTGCACGGGGCGACGAGGCGAAACCAGACGTCGGCCTCGACCTGCGGACCGTTCCCGGTGCTGCAGTTGAGCGTGCTGGGGATCCCACTTGCGGAAGCGCCGACGGTCGAGAAGGACGTCGGACCCTCGGCGATCTTCGTCGCGGTCCCGCAGTCGTCGTTCGAGGGTGGTTCGACCGGATCGCATTCGATCAGGCCGTCGAGGTCGTACCCGGAGACGAACTCCCAGATCGCGGACGTCGCGAAGCTGGGGACGACGTGGTCGCCCCCCTGAATGCGAAAGTGCTGGACGCCGTGGCATCCCTCGCCGGGCCCCCAGGTGGATCGAGTGACGCCGCCGCCGAGGGGCACGACTTCGGGATCAGGTTCCGACTCGTTCTTCGCGACCCAGAACGCGTTCTGGTCGGTGACGGAAGGGACCCAGCTGGCGCCGTTGTAGGGGGCGTAGAAGTCCTGGGTTCCGAGGATGTGGCAGATCGCGGTGGGCAGGCCCGCCTCGCAGTTGTCGTAGGTCGAGCGGTACATGCTCGCGGCGACCGGGGCGACGGCGGCGATCTCGTCGCTCTTCACGCAGGCGAGGTCCCAGACGAAGCTGCCGCCCATCGAGTAGCCGCCCGCGTAGATTCGATCTCGATCCGCGTTGTACCGCTGGGCCAGGTCATCGATGACCGCACTGGTGTAGGCGAGGTCGATTTCGTAGTTGCCATTGGTCTCGCCCTGTCCGAGGTCGTACCCCCAGCAGCGGCATGATTCGATGACGTCGGGCCAGGCTTCGGTGTAGACGAGAATGAACCGCTGCGAGTTCGCGAGGCCGCGGAAGTCGGCCTCGAAGACCCCGTCATTGGCGTTCCCGCCGCCGCCGTGGAACCACATCATGACCGGGAGGTTCTCCGACGGATCGAAGCCCGGCGGAAGATGGACGAGGTACCGGCGATTCAGGCCGTCGACGTTCAGGGAGATCGAGGACTGTCCGAACGCGGCGTTCGCCGGGAGCAGGAGGCAGCAGAACACGGCAAGGCTGATCAGGTGGGGCCGCATGCGAAGAGGTCCTTGAGAAGCAGGATGGGCGAGCCTTTCAAGGTAGACCGTGATTCCGACTGAAACCAACGTTTAACGAAGGAATTCGTTGGATGGTGTGCGGAAGTTCGTCGTTGCCTGCTTCAGAACTCGATCCGCAGGGCGAGCAGGGCGGTGACGCGGTCGACCGGATGATCACCAGCCGACGTCCAGGTGACTCCCGGCTGCAACACCACGTCCGAGGCGATTCGCCAGCCGTAGAACGCGGTGAAGGCCGTGGTGCGGGGAACAGGCTCGTCGAGCATGCGGTTCACCGGATCGTCGACGGTGAGGCTCACCCCGAGGAGATCGGCGGGACGGCCCCAGGGCGTCGCGGTCGTCGCCAGGCCGATCGTCGTTCGCGGACGACCACGGCGTCGATGGTCCACCGATTCGAGACGGGCGCCGAAAACGCCGAGCGACCACGTCGCATCGTCGAGCATCCAGATCGCCTCCGACGCCGCGAGTGGCGTGACCGCATGGTCGGGGAGGAAGGCCGGTCGTTCGAGCAGGCGGCCGAGGGCATCGCCTTCCGAATCGATCGAGGCCTCGGCCGGGCCGACGGCGAGTGCGAGCGGAAGGATGCAGCGGGTGATGAGCCGATCGATTCGCATCACCCGACTACGACGTCCACGAGGCGTTGGATCGTGGGTCTTCACCCCCTTCGATGACCCTTGCGGCGTTCGCGAGCGAGGATTCCGGCGAATTGTGTCGAAGCGTTCCCTTGGGTACGGTGGAGGCCGTCGGCCCGTCGCCGATCCCACGGAGAACCACAGAAATGTCCCAACCCGCCGATCCTCGTCGTCGATCCTTCTTCGGAGGCCTCGCGGGCCTCGTGGGCCTCGGCGCCGCCACGACGTTTTCGCGGCCCGCGGTCGCCATGCCGAACGCCGGAGAACCGCCGATGCCACCCAATCAGATCTCGCTCGCCCAGTGGTCGCTGCATCGGGAGATCTTCGGTGGCAAGCTCGATCCACTCCGGTTCGCCGAAGTCACCATGACCCGGTACGGACTGGCCGGTTGCGAGTACGTGAACAGCTTCTACAAGGACAAGATCGGTACGCCCGGATATCTCGCGAGCCTGAAGAAGGTCGCCGACGATCACGGTGTCAACTCGCTGCTGATCATGTGCGACGGCGAAGGCGCCCTCGGTGACCCCGACGAGAAGAAGCGACGGCAGGCCGTCGACAACCACCAGCGATGGCTGGAGGCCGCGAAGTTCCTCGGCTGCCATTCGATCCGGGTGAACGCCCAGTCCGCGGGAACCTGGGACGAACAGCTGGACCGGGCGGCCGACGGGCTCGCGATGCTCTCCGAGAAGGCCGCCCCCTTCGGACTCGACGTGCTCGTCGAGAATCACGGTGGGCTCTCCTCGAACGGCGAATGGCTCGCGGGCGTCATGACGAAGGTCGCGATGCGGAACTGCGGCACCCTTCCGGATTTCGGCAACTTCAGCCTCGGCGGTGGCGAGTGGTACGACCGGTACAAGGGCGTCACCCAGCTCATGCCGTTCGCCAAGGCGGTCAGCGCGAAGAGCCGGAAGTTCGACGCCGACGGCAGGGAATCGGAGACGGACTTCGCCCGGATGATGGAGATCGTCCGGTACGCGAAGTACCGCGGCTGGGTGGGCATCGAGTGGGAGGGGGGCAGCCCCTCCGAGCACGACGGAATCCTCCTCACCAAGCGGCTCCTGGAGAAGACCGGCTGCGTCGCGGCCCGCACCGGCGACGGCCCCTTCGAGGTGAGGCCGGCCGGCGGAGCGACCGATGCAAGGTGATGCCGGCGCCGATCGGCGGCGAGCCTACTTCCACGCCAACCTCCGCCTGATCGGCGGGTTGCTCGCGATCTGGGCGGCGGTGTCGTTCGGTTGCGGCATCCTGCTCGCCCCGACCCTGAACGCGTACCGGCTTCCGTTCACCGAGTATCCGCTCGGCTTCTGGTTCGCCCAGCAAGGGTCGATCTACGTCTTCGTGCTCCTGATCGTGGTCTACGTGGTCGCCATGAACCGGCTCGATCGCCGTTTCGGGGTCGCCGAGAAGGAGGTTTGAATGGACGTTCAGGCCTGGACCTTCGTGATCGTCGGGATCACCTTCGCCCTCTACATCGGGATCGCGATCTGGTCGCGGGCCGGCACCACCGGTGAGTTCTACGTCGCCGGCAAGGGCGTCTCGCCCCTCGCCAACGGCATGGCCACCGCCGCCGACTGGATGAGCGCCGCATCCTTCATCTCGATGGCGGGCATCATCGCCTTCGCCGGCATGGACGGTTCGGTCTATCTGATGGGTTGGACGGGCGGCTACGTCCTGCTCGCCCTGCTGCTCGCGCCGTACCTCCGCAAGTTCGGAAAGTTCACGGTCCCGGACTTCATGGGTGATCGGTACGCCTCCCAGGCCGCGCGGCTGGTGGCGGTGATCTGCGCGATCTTCGTCTCCTTCACCTACGTCGCGGGACAGATGCGCGGCGTCGGCGTCGTCTTCAGCCGCTTCCTCGAGGTGGACATCACGCTCGGCGTGATCATCGGCATGGGGCTGGTCTTCTTCTACGCCGTGCTCGGTGGCATGAAGGGGATCACCTACACCCAGGTGGCGCAGTACTGCGTGCTGATCTTCGCCTACACCGTGCCCGCCGTGTTCCTCGCCTTCATGGTGACCGGGAATCCCGTGCCCCAGGTCGCGCTCGGCGGGGTGGATGCCGACGGCACGGGCCTGCTCGCGAAACTCGACGGGACGCTGGCGGAACTCGGATTCGCCGCCTACACCGAATATTCGAAGAGCCCCATCGACGTGCTGTGCATCACCGCGGCGCTCATGCTCGGCACCGCCGGCCTGCCGCACGTCATCATCCGGTTCTACACCGTGAAGACCGTTCGCGGGGCGCGGTCGTCCGCGGGCTGGGCGCTGCTCTTCATCGCGATCCTCTACACCACCGCACCCGCCATCGCCGTCTTCGCCCGGACCAACATGCTCGATTCCATGGCGAACCGGGCGTATTCCGACGCGCCGTCGTGGGTCTCGACCTGGGAGGACACCGGACTCGTGGCGTGGGTCGACAAGAACGACGACGGCCTGGTCCAGCACACCGCCGGACCGGTGTTCGCCGGGAAGCCGGTCTTCGCGGTCGACGCGGCTGGCGAGCCGGCCCGGGGAATTCACGGCCAGCGACTGGTCGTGAACACGCCGGACGAGGGGAGCGCGAACGAACTCTACGTGGATCGCGACATCATGGTCCTGGCGAATCCGGAGATCTCGGGACTGCCGGACTGGGTGATCGCCCTCGTCGCCGCGGGGGGGCTGGCGGCGGCGCTGTCCACCGCCGCCGGACTGCTGATGGTCATCTCGAGCGCCGTGAGTCACGATCTCTTCAAGCGGATGCTGGTACCCGGGATCAGCGAACGCGGCGAACTCCGGCTCGCCCGGATCGCGGCGGCGGTCGCGGTCGTCTTCGCGGGTCTCCTCGGCATCTTCCCGCCCGACTACGTCGCGGCGGTGGTCGCGTTCGCCTTCGGCCTCGCGGCGAGCAGCTTCTTCCCGGCGATCCTGATGGGGATCTTCTGGAAGCGGATGAACGCGGCCGGCGCCGTCTCCGGCATGATCGTCGGCATCGCCGTCACGACCGCCTACATCGTCTGGTTCAAGTTCATCGATCCCGCGGCGAACGTGAAGGCGAACTGGTTCCTCGGCATCTCGCCCGAGGGCTTCGGCACCATCGGCATGCTGCTCAACTTCGCGGTGGCGATTCCGGTGGCGCTGCTCACCGCGCCGCCCAGTCGCGAGGTGCAGGAACTCGTCGAATCGATCCGGGT
>NYSY01000190.1 GCA_002683215.1 Planctomycetaceae bacterium | reverse complement strand
TCCCTTTCCGCGTCGAACCTCGCCGAGATGCGGGGCGAGCGGTTCTTCGAGGTCTACAACGGACACCGCAGCGTCGAGAACGAACGGATCGGCAACCGGCCCTCGATGGAGGAGATGTGGGACCTCGCCCTGATCGCCCGGCTGCACGGCGGGGCCGGCGACGGCGGGCCGCTCTACGCCCTCGCGACCGATGATGCCCACGACCACTACGGCGCGGATGCGGTCTCGATTCCCGGTCGCGGCTGGATCATGGTTCGTTCCACGAGTCACGCCCCCGACGACATCGTCCGGGCGATGCGGGCGGGCGACTTTCATTCATCGAGCGGGGTGAAGCTCGTGGACGTGCGTTCGGATTCGACGCGAATGACGATCGACATCGACGCGGAAGCGGGCGTGACGTACCGGACCGAGTTCATCGGCGCGACCCGCGAAGACGATGAGACCACCCCGACCGCACGGGTGCTGGCGACGATCGACGGCGCTTCGGCGACCTACGATTTCAAGGGCGACGAACTGTACGTCCGCGCCCGCGTCACGAGTTCCCGCCTTCATCCTCGCCCCTACCGCAAGGGGGATTTCGAGATGGCCTGGACCCAGCCGGTTCGCCCCCGGTCGATCCGCCCCGCGACCACGACCGCCGATCCATGACTTGATGGATTGCACCGACTCGCTCGACCGATCCGGTCGATCGCGTCGCGGGTCGGGTTCGCGCAGGACGATCGACCGCCCCGCCGGACTTCCGAGGCCCGACCGCGCCAGATCCGACTCAGTCGCACGGCCCCCAGCCGGCGAAAAGGATCCCCATGTCCGCCGCATCGACCACGCCGTCGCCGGTGAGGTCCGCATCCGGATTTTCGGTGCCCCAGGCGCTCAGCACCTTCGCGAGATCGGCGCCGTCCACCGAACGGTCGTAGTTCAGGTCGCCGGTGCAGGCGGGATAGATCTCGATTTGCGGACCGGGCGTGAGGTCCCGACCCGCGAACCCCGGGAAGTCCGGCGCGTACCGCTCGGCCCGGAAGACCGTGTTCGGGAATCCTCCTCCGGGCCCGCCGCCACCACCGCCCGACGGCGGATTCTCGCCCTGGTTCATCCGGCCGCCGTTGTCGAGCGGCAGGATGTATCGCCAGCGCTCGGTTCCATCCGGTGCGACCTCGAAGACCCTGCCGTCGGCACCGGAGCAGATGAGCGTGTTTCCATTCGCGAGCCGCTCCGCACCCGAGATGAAGCTCGAATAGAAACTCGTCGGATTCGGTGCGGTGTAGGACCAGGTGAGGGAGATGGGACCGAAGGGATCGTCTCCCGAGATCGAGTAATCGCCGTTCCGGTCGATGGGCGGGTTGATCTGGTCGATCGAGGTGTAGTCCGTGCCCGGGCGGCCGTTGCCGTTGTTGAAGATCGTGATGCCGGGGTATCCGGGCATCCCCGGACGAATCCACTTCGGGTCATGCTGACCGAACAGACGCCGGTCGGCCGTGGTTCCCCGACCGTAGGCCGCGGGATTCCCCCACCGATAGAGCAGGTCGCCCGCGGGCCCGGCGGCCTCCTCGGTGGTCGTGTCGTGGTCGATCACCCAGACCTCGTTGAAGTTCCGGGAGCTGATGATGATCTGATCGAGTTCCGGGTTGTAGTCCATTCCGTTGCAATGCATCCAGTCGGAACTGCTGTTCGATCGGTGGTTGACATCGATGCGATGCGGATGGTCGGCGGGATCGCCGTAGTCGGGATAGTTCGGGCTCCGGTCCTGCACCAGATGATCGAAGGCGTGCCATTCCCAGACGATGGTGCCACCGGATGAACCGCTCGGCTCGACCTCGATGATCTTCTCCGGCCAGAGCGCACTCCCGAAGGTCCCCGGGGTCCGGCCCGCCGCGATCGCCTCCGCGGACGAGATCCGCTCCCAGGCGATGCAGAGGATGTTTCCGTTGGGCAGGAGCTCCACGTCGTGATGCAGACGGTACGAATTGCTGATGTGGGACCAGCTCCACTCCAGGGTTCCGTCCCAGCTCCACCGTTCGAGCCGCCCCCCGGCCGCCCCCCCGTTGATCGTGCTTCCACCGCCCGGATTGACGGTGCGAAGCAGATCACCCTCCTCGGTGAGGTACACGGAGTTCGCAGGTCGGTACGAACTGGCCCAGCTGTTGACCACTCTGCCCCGGTGGTCGATCAGATAGGTGTCGTTCGTAGCGGTGAGCGGCGCGAACAAGGTGAGCCCGGGCTGCGTCCCGCCCTCGTCCAGAACGACGCCGATGGTGTTGCCGTTCTGGGCGGCCGCGGTCGATGCGAGGACGAGGATGAAAGCGATGCTTCCGGTGTTGAGCTCGGACATGTCGTGTTGTTCCCGAGGAAATCGAGGGGGGAGGCGGGACGTTCTGGGAGCGTCGGCGGGAGGGAATCAGGGCGTGCTGCAGGGTCCCCAGGCCGCGAGGAGCAGCCCGACGTCGGCGCCGTTGGTCGTGCCGTCGCCATTGAGATCCCCCGCCCCGGGTTCGCCCCAGAACGCGAGCATCAGGCCGACGTCGGCACCGTTGACCTGCCCGTCACCGTTCAGATCCGCCGGGCACGGGTCGTCCGCGGGAAGTTCGATCGGCCCCGTCGGGGTGAGATCACGACCTTCGAACCCCGCGAAGTCGGGTGCGTATCGCGAACACCGGAACGCGTTCTGAAGGCCGTTCGGATCGTCGCCCTGGGTGAGCACGCCGGAGGGACCGACCGGATTGACGTAGAGCCAGACCACTTCGCCGTCCGGATCGACCTCGTAGAACTCGCCCCCCCGCGGGCTCGCACCACTGTTGCGTCCCTTGCAGAAGAGCGTGTTCCCGTTGGCGAGCCGCTGGACCCCGGAGAGCCCGCTGCTGTAGAAGGAGGTGCTCGGATCGGCGATGTAGATCATCGACGCGGACTCGGGCCCGTAGGCGCCGCCCTTCGGAAGGGTGTAGGTGCCGTCCCCGTTGAGTGGCGGCGTGAACTCCTCGATCGTGGAATACGCGCCGTCCGGTCGACCGTTGCCGTTGTTGAAGACGGTCAGGTTCCCGGCGCCGGGAAGTCCCTCGTCGACCCACGCCACGTCGTGATTGAAGAACAGGGTCTGATCGGCCGCGGTCCCGCGATCGTAGACCTGGGGATTCCCCCAGCGATACAACAGATCGCCCGCGGGCCCCGCCGCCTCTTCCGAGGTGATTCCGTGATTGATGATCCAGGCCTCGGAGAGGAACGGCGTGCTGATCACGATCTGATCCAGCGCGGGGTTGTAGTCGATCCCGTTGGCGTGGATCCAGTCGCCGTTGTCGTTCCGGCGATAGTTGACGTCGACCTTGCCGGGATGATCCGCGACCACGCCGTAGTTGTCCTTGGTCGGGTCGAAGTCCTGCACCAGATGATCCCAGAGATTCCACTCCCACACGACGTCGCCGCCCGTCGCACCGACCGGTTCGACCTCGATGATGTGGAGCGGCCACAGCGAATCGCTCGCGAGGGCCGAAGGATCACGGCCGGCCTGGATCGCCTGCGCCGCGGACTTGTACTCCCAGGCGATCATGAGGATGTTGCCGTTGGGCATCGGCGCGATGTCGTGATGCAGCCGGTGCTCGGGGGTGTTGTAGGAGAAGTTCCAGACCAGGTTCCCCTCCCAGTCGAACCGCTTCACGTTCGAACCGTCGCCGCCGGCGATCAGCACGCTCCCCTTGGCAGGTCCCTCGTCGGAACACCGCAGCAGACTTCCGTCCTCGAGCAGATAGACCGAGTTTCCGCCGGGCGCATCGTCCATCCACGAGTTGACGAGTTCGCCGTGGAGGTCGATGAGATACGTCGGCATCGAATTCAGTGGCGTGAAGAGCGTGTATCCCGCGGCGGCGTCGGGGCTTGATTCGATCAGGCCGACGGTCGGGCCGTCGCCGGCCATCGCCAGTCCGGCCGGGGGGAATGCCATGAACGCGGCGAGGGAAGCGGTACGGACGTCGATCGAAATCATCATTTCTCCAATTCACGATCGGATGCGGAGCCAAGGGCGAGGAACGACTCGCCGGAATTTCATTGTCGAGCCGCGGACATCGGGGACAACAAGAAAAGGTGATTCGGTCGAAATCGCGTCCGTGGCAGGACGGAATCCGATCCCGCGGATCATTCAACGTTCGTTCAACCCGCGTGGGTACCGGCCACGAACACCGCTCGTGGCCGCGACGGAATGCGCAACGGACGTCGACACGATTCCGTGGCCGTCTTCGGGTTGAAGTGCATCGTCTGGTATCACCGCCACACCGGCCTCGAGAACGTCCGACGGTGATGCGACCTCGGAACTTCAAACAGGCTTCAAGACATCCCCGGGCGGATGACGATCAACCCCCGCGTTGACCGAGATGCAGACCCCGGCCGGTCAATCCCCGCGGCTCGAACTCCCACGTGAGGCCCGCGGCCCGGATCGCGGCCCCGATCTCCTCGACCGTGAACAGCCCGATGCGGTGGGACTCCGGAACGTGCCGGACCCCCGCCGCATCCGCGATGAGATACTCGAACTCCAGCAGCAGACAACGCCCTTCGACCCGCGGCACGTCCATCCGCGCGATCTTGATGTCGGGGCGATCCACGAAGGTCGCCCAGGGCCTTCCGAGTTCCACCACCCCGGGCTCCAGAAACGGCTCGACCACGAGCACCCCGCCCGGCGCGAGGCACCGTGCCATCGACGCCATCGCCGCCCGCAGGGCACGCTGGTCCACCATGTACGCGATCGCGGAGAAGAGACAGGTCACCACGTCGAACGGTCCGCCGAGCCCCGCGGAATCGAGCGTCCGCATGTCGCCTTCCACCATCGTCACGCCGGGGCACCGCTCCGCGGCGCGAGCCAACATCCCCGGATCGAGATCGACCCCGACGCGCTCGAAGTCGTCGAGCAGGGCCAGATGCCGTCCCGTGCCACAGGCGACGTCCAGCAGCTTCGGCGGACGACCGCATCCCGGTCGGTCGAGCACCCCCGAGGATCGGACCAGCTGACGGAGCGTCGCCGCTTCGACCGCGTAGTCCTTGCCCTGCGCGTCGTAGATCAGGTCGTACCAGTCCTGTGATTTCGTGAACACGTCGACCTCCGATGCTCGTGCGCTCGAGTGGTGGTGTCGCGGCCGGACGAATCCTAGCAACTCGCGACCACCGGCCTGCATCACCCGATGAGACCGACGCAGAGACGCCCGGCAGGGGCCACGAAGGCCGCTGCCGGGCGTCGAGATCACGAACCGCGATGCACGCGATCGGAACGGGGCGGGGCCCCGGATGATCAGGGCGCGTCCTCGCATTCCGTGTTGAAGGAGGCAAGCACCAGGCCGAGATCGGCCGCATTCACGTCTCCATCCTCGTTGATGTCGGCGGGCGTGCCCGGCGGAACCGGACCCCAGAAGATCAGCAGGATGCCGAAGTCCTTGCCATTCACCGTTCCGTCGCCATTGAGATCCGCGGCGCAGTCACCGGTCTCGCACTCGTCGGGGATGCCATCGAGGTTGAAGTCCTCGGAGAGGCCGAGGTAGATGTCGATCGAATCGTCGATCAGGTTCTCGTTGCAGTCGAAGAACTCGATCTGCACCGCGTACACCACGCCCGAGAGCGGCCCGGCGTCGTCCGCGAGGGGCGCACCGGCGAAGACGATGTTGCCGACGATCGCGACCGATTCGCCGATCCGGTCGCCGGGTTCCAGTCCGCTCGGCCGCACGACCTGCACCTGATCCCAGCCGTTGCCGGCGCGCTCGTAGATGCCGATCGCCCCGACGAGGTCGAAGAGATCGCCACCGCTGTCCGGGGCGCCGACCGCGATGTAGTTCGTCGAGACCGCGACCGCGGCGCCGAACCGGTCACCCGGCATCGATCCCGAGAACGACAACGATTCGATCTGGTCGAACTCGTTGTCGATCACCCGGTAGGCCACCGCGGCACCGGTCGCATCGTCCGCTTCCGGCGCACCCACGACCGCGTCGCGACCTTCCATCGCGACCGACCATCCGAAATTCGCCTCTTGAGCGCCGAGATCGAGGTCGCTACGGCGGACCGCGTCGACGCCGCTGACGTAGACGTAGGGAACCACCTTGCCTCGGCCGGAGTCGGCCTCGGGCGCGGCCACCATCACGTACCGGGCGGGCCCGCCTTCGCCTTCGGTGCCCGCGGCCACGCTCCAACCGGCGAGGCCGCCCTCGTCATCACCCGGCAGGAAGCCGTCTTCGCCGGGAAGCGGTTCGAACTGCACGCCATCGAAGCGGTAGACATAGGCGGCGCCGGTCTCGTCGTTGTCGTCGGGGTCGGCGTCGCGACGCGGCGCACCGATCACCAGCAGCCCCTCCGAGATGGCGACCGAATGGCCGAACCAGTCGTTGTCGTTGAGGTCCTCGGGCTGGATCCGCTGCAGGAGGCAGTAGTAGTCGCCGCTCCAGAACCAGACCGAGACCTCGCCCGCGGAGGCGGCTTCGAGCACGTCGTACTCTTCGCCGGTGTCCTGGTCGATCTCCGTCACCCACCGGCCCGCCCGCGGCGAACCGATGACCAGGAAGTCGCCATCGGCCGCGATTGCTTCGCCGAATCGGTCGCCCTCGCGAAGGTAGGTCGGCGTGACCTTGGCGGACTGGAGCCAGCCTTCTTCATCACCACCGTCACCGTCATCGTCATCACCATCGCCGTCGTCGTCGTCCTCACCGTCATCGAGGAAGTCCTCGAAGACGAAGGCTGCTCCGGCGTTCAGACCGCGGGCATCGTGTCGACTCGCCCCCGCCATCATGCGAAGGCCGTTGGTCGCGATCGAGATCCCGAAGAAGTCGTAGGCCTGCAGGCCGCCGGCGATGAGTCGCCCGTCGGTGCCGGTCTGCTCGGGCACGGCACAGCGATAGGCGGCGGTACCCGGCATGGTGAGCGTCGCCCAGCCGGCGTTGTCCGCGGCTCGGCCGTCGGTGGAATCCTCGGGGCTGCCGGTGGCCACCCCGTCGTAGGGAACCTCGGGATTCGAGTAGTGAAGGATGCCGTTGCCGGGCGAATACGCCATCACCGTCTTGAAGCAGAACGTGGTGCTTCCCACGTTCCGCCAGCCGTGCTGGTAGCGCCGGCCGTCAGGCGTCTCGTCGCTCTCACCCGGCTTGCAGCAGCCGACCCAGGTGGGTTCCCAGGGGTCGCACGGCGGCCCGTCACCGGTCGCGCTGTCGCCGACCGCATGGAGCAGTCCGATGTTGTGACCGAACTCATGGGCGAAGAGCGAGTAGCCCATGCAACCGCGTACCAGGCTGTTGAAGGCGAAGTCGGCGTTGTTCCCGTTGACCACGTAGGCCAGACCGCAGTAGCCGACCGCCGGGTCCTCGCCGTCGGTGTACGAGACGAGCGAGCACGCATCGGCCCCGACCGCGTCACGAATCTCGTGGACCTCGTCGATGATGCCGTCCGAAGGGTTCGTGAACGGGCCGAGCAGGCTGTCGGACTTCTCGTCCCACTCCACCAGGCCAACGTAGACCGGGCGGGTACCGAAGGGCACTTCCGAGTTCGCCATGGTGATCGAACAGTTCGCCGACTCGAGTTCGCAGACCGCGGCGATCGCCGCCGGTGCGTCCTCGGGATCTCCACCCTGCTCCTCGATTCGCTGCTCCTCCATCTTGAGACAGAGGCTGGTGTAGAAGAAGGCGATGTCCGCGACCGTCGCCGCGCAGCCGGCGCATTCCTCGACGCCATCGTCACCGTCGTCCCCCGCGATGCCGTCACCGCTGAACGGCGAGATCGGTCCCATCGGATCGACCGGGCCGACGTCCGGGACGATCGCCCCACCACAACCGGGCAGGTCCGCGGCCTTCGCCTCGGGCGCGACGAGCCCGCGTCCGATCGGGACCAGCGTCCACTCCATGCCGCCGTTCTCGCCGGGAACCTGCATCCAACCCGCGACCATGCCGTCGCGATGCGCGAGCGTCGCCACCACGAGGTCCTGATCCATCGACTCGAGCTGCCACCATCGCCCATCGCCGGTCGTCCGACGGGAACGCTTGACCACGAAGGCGTGCGGCGCCATGCCGCGACGAACGGCGAGGTCCACCCGATCGCCGACCTCGAGCGCCAGGACCTCGTTGACATCGAATCGAATCCGACCGTCGCGCGCGACCGCCAGCACCGGATGATCGAGATCACCGGGACGGATGGCGTTCGGCTGCTGGAGCCTCATCGGTCGCTTCAGATCAACCTCGAGCTCCCGATCGACGTCGAGGGCCACCCGTGACATCGCAGACGTCGCGACGCCGCGTTCCAT
>NYSY01000189.1 GCA_002683215.1 Planctomycetaceae bacterium | reverse complement strand
CAAGACGAGGCGAGGTATGCGGGCGACCCGCCTGGGGGTCAATCGGCTCTCGGACCCCCGGTTCCCCAGAGAACGAACCTGAATCGCGGAACTCCGTAGCATGGATCCGATGTCGATCTATCCGGACCACGATACCGATCCAGCCAACGCGGCCAGCGAACCGCCGGCCACCCGCCGCTATCGAATCGAGGGCATGCACTGCACCAGCTGCGCTGGCGAGCTCCAGACCGCCCTGCGGGGACGGACGGAGGTCGAGTCGGCGACCGTGGACTTCACCAGCGGGCTTGCCGTCGTCGAGGGCCGGCTCGAGGTCGACCCGACGCTGCAGGTGATCGCGTCCCGAGGGTTCCGGGGCGAGTTCCTGGAGGTCCGGGAAGACCTCGCGGAGACCCGCTCCCGAATGGAACTCGCCCAGGCCCGCACCGTTCGGATGTGGAAGCGTCGGGCGATCGTCGGGATCGGCGTCTGGATCCCACTCGAAATCCTCCACTGGACCGTGGGCCACGGCGTGGAATGGGTCCCCTGGATCATGATGCTCGGCGGCCTGCTGGTGCTGGTGGTCGCAGGAGGCGGGTTCTACGCATCCGCGTTCAAGGCAGCCCGCCGTGGCGGGACCAACATGGACACCCTGGTCTCGATCGGGGCGACGACCGCGTTCGCCTGGAGCCTGATCGTCTTCACCGCGCAGCGAGCCCTCGCTGATCCGGGAACATGGGCGGGCCTTCCGCTCTACTTCGCGGAGAGCGCGGCCCTGCTCGGCGTCATCAGCCTCGGCCATTTCCTCGAAGCCAAGGCCTCGGCGCGGGCGAGCACCGCGGTGCGGGATCTGCTCGAACTTCAGCCGGAAGTCGCCGAACGCGTCGACGAGTCGGGTGAAACCACGAAGGTCCCGAGCTCCGAGATCAACGTCGGCGACGTCTACCTCGTGCGTCCCGGCGGTCGGATCCCCGTCGATGCCGGCGTGCTCGAAGGCCGGAGCGAAGTCGACGAATCTCTGGTCACCGGCGAGCCGCTGCCCGTCCCGCGAGGCCCGGGGGACCCGGTGGTCGCGGGCACCTTGAACGGAAACGGACTCCTCAGGCTCGCGGCCACGGTCGATGGTCGGAACACGACCGTCGCGCGAATCGCGAACCTCGTCCAGAACGCCCAGTCGAGCCAGGCCCCGATCCAGCGACTCGCGGACCGCGTGTCCTCGATCTTCGTCCCCACCGTGCTTTCGGTGGCGGCGGCCGCGATGTTCGGATGGGGGTTCATCATGGGCGACTGGAACACCGGCGTGGTCAGCACGGTGACCGTCCTGATCATCTCCTGCCCCTGCGCCCTCGGCCTCGCGACGCCGATGGCGGTGATGGTCGGCGCCGGCGAAGCGAGCCGACGTGGAATTCTCATCAAGAGCGCCGCGAGCCTCGAATCGTCCGGCCGGCTCGAAGCGGTCGTCTTCGACAAGACCGGCACCTTGACGGTCGGCCGACCCCGGGTGACCCGCATCGACTTCGTCGAGGCCACCGGAGACGAGACGTTCATCGTGGCCGCCGCGGCCGCCGCCGAATCCGGAAGCGAGCATCCGATCGCCCGGGCGGTGCTCGAAGAGGCGAGCCGCCGCGGCATCGAGGTTCCCGCCGCCCAGGACTTCGAAGCGACGCCCGGCGAAGGCGTGACCGCCACCGTCGACGGACGCCGGGTCCGGGTCCTTCGGGACGAGGCGGCGAGCTGTCGAGTCGAGATCGACGACGCCGCGGTCGCCCGGTTCTTCATCGACGACGAGCCACGCGACGATGCCGCGGAGGCGATCACCCGCCTGCGTGCGATGGGCATCGACGTCCGCATGCTCACCGGGGACCGGACCGAATCGGCGCGTCGGATCGGCCGGATGGTGGGGCTCGCCGACGGGGAGATCATCGCGGAAGCGACCCCCGACTCCAAACTCGAAGTCGTCTCGGGACGCGATCGGCGCACCGCGATGGTGGGGGACGGCATCAACGACGCCGCGGCCCTCGCCGCCGCCGACCTCGGCATCGCCATGGCCGGCGGAACCGGCGCCGCCATCGAGGCGGCGGACGTGGTGGTGCCACCGGACCGGGTCACCTCCGTCCCCGACGCGATCCACCTCGCCCGCCGGACGCTGCGGACCATTCGACAGAATCTCTTCTTCGCCTTCTTCTACAACTCCATCGCGATCCCCGCCGCCGCGTTCGGTCTCCTGGGCACCAGCGGACCGCTGATCGCGGCGGGGGCGATGGCGTGCAGCGACATCTCGGTGATTGGAAACGCCATTCGACTCCGACGCTCGCTGGCACGGGAACGTCAGGCCGGCATCGAGGCCGCCCGCCGAGCCAACGCGACCGCCGACGCCGCGTGAGGACCGTGGAATGACGAAGAAGATGGGCCGGCCCGGATTCGAACCGGGGTCTCGCCGATTATGAGTCGGGGGCTCTGGGCCGCTGAGCTACCAGCCCCGCTTCGTCGAGCACATGCTACCGACCTCGATGATCGAAGATGGCCCGCGGTGATCCGGGATCGCCCGCAGCGAGCATCCGCGTCAACAGGTCGCCTCGATGGACATCGCCGCCGCGGCGCCCGCCACTCGACCGCTCGCCCACGCCCACTGGAAGTTGAACCCGCCCACGCGGCCGTCGACGTCGCAGAGTTCGCCCGCGAGATGGAGTCCCGGAACGACGCGTGATTCCATGGACGCGAGTTTGACCTCGGCGAGCGGCACGCCTCCGGCCGTCGCCTCGGCGAACGTGTAGCCCCGATCGCCCACCACGACCAACGGATGCTCGAAGACGGCGTCGAGCAGGTCCCTTCGGCGATCGCGGGTGAGGCCGCGGACCCGATCCGCCGGTTCGACCCCGGCGGCGTGGAGCAGCATCCGGAGCAGGCGATCGGGCAGGCGCCCCTTGAGCAACGACTGGCAGGTCGCGCCGCCCGGGGCGCCGAGCATCGACTGCTCGAAGTCGTCGCGATCCTCTTCCGGGAGCCAGCAGGCGACCGCGATCGCCTGGTCCCCGGCGGCGCGGGCCGCGAGGAGGTACCGGCTGGCGTCCAGGACCACCGGACCGGAGACCCCGAAGTGGGTGCAGAGCAGGGGCGCCGTGTAGTCGGCGATCGGCCGGCCCTTCCCGTCACGGATCATCAACCTCACCGGCGCGGCGACACCCCCGAGCTCGCGAATCGGATCCGCGTCGGCGAGCAGCAGGGGTACCAGCGCCGGATGGATCGCGTCCGTCGTCGAATGCCCGAGCCGCCGGACGATCTCCAGCCCGACGCCGTCGGAACCGGACTTCGGCAGGGCCTTGCCGCCGGTGCAGAGCACGACGCGTCGCGCGGTCGCCTCGAAATCCGGCCCGGTCACGACGAAGTCGTCACCCCTTCGTTCGATCGATTCCACCCGGACCGGGTGCCGGAGCTCGACCCCGGCCGCGGAGACCGCGTTGAGCAGGGCGTCCAGAACGGTCCGCGCCTTGTCGGTGGTGGGAAAGAGCTTGCCGGTCTCCTCGCGTTTCAGGTTCACGCCTTCGGCCGCGAAGAACGCCACGACCGCCTCGACCGGGTAGGCGCGGAGGACCTTGCGGATCGCGTTCCGACTGGAGCCGCCGTAGTCCTCCGGACGGACCTCGTGATGTGTGACGTTGCACCGCCCGCCACCCGCGACGAGGATCTTCGCCCCGATCTTCCTCGCCCCGTCCACGACGAGGATCCGCGTGTCCGGCGTCGCCGCCCGGCCCGCGTGAATCGCGGCCATGAGACCCGCGGCACCGGCCCCCACGACGAGGACGTCGACGGACTCCATGCTCACGCTCGCGTCATCCGCAACGACATTCTCATTCCGTGGCGACCTCGAGGGGGATCGAGAGGTCCGAGGCCTTTTCGGCCGAGTAGCGGAACGTGCCCGAGGGCGGCCCGTCGCTCTCCAGCACGTACCGGAAGGTCGCGATGTCCCGGCCCGGCACGCCGCCGTCGACCAGCAGGCGCTCGGGGCGATGCTTCGCGGGATCGAAGGTCGGCGCGAATCGATTCGCCACCGGGCCCGCGAGCCGGAGCTCCGTGCCGTCCGCCGGCTCGAACATCAGGATGTCGGGACGTCCGATCCCCTTCGCTCGCATGTGCCGGGTCCGGGACGGAATCAACGCATCGTTGGCGATCTCCAGATCGACCTGCCAGAGGCCGCCCCCGAGATCCTTCACCACCACGTCGTGTCCCCGAAGTCTCGGCATCTCCGCCGCGTGGAACATCGTGAACGCGAAGTTCCGGTGCGCCTCCTCCTCCAGCATGAACGGCGGGGGCGTCCGGCTCGACCACTTGTCTCCGCCGCCGACGAGGACGGTTCCGTACTCGGGATGCTCGACCTCCGTCCAGTCACTGAAGGTCTGGCCGAAGAGGACCCGGTCCTCCCAACGCATCCGAGCCTCCTGGTCGCCCGGGCTGCCACCACCATCCTGCAGGATCCGGCGATCCGTCCAGAGTTCGTTCGTGAACGAGATCACGCCGAGTCCCTCGGCGAGCCAGTTCACGAATCCACCGTGGACCGGATAGAGATCGGAGTGGATCACCATGTAGCGATAGTGCGGAAGCATCTCCTCGCCCGCGTTTCCGAGCGCGTCGTAGACCGCCAGATCCGCCTGCGGATAGTTTCCGGTTTCGTAGGCCGCGCCGGGGCCGCGCAGGATCATGCCACCGGTGTTGTGATAGCTCTGGCCCGCCGCGATGTTGGGATGGGCCCTGATGAAGTCGCCGACGCAGCGTGTCTCGGGGTAGCTGAACGGGTGCGTCCCTGCGCCGCGCTGCACATGACTGGGCTGCCAGTCGCTCGGCCAGTTGCGGTTCATGTCGTACCCACCCTGGCCGTCCTCGTTGATCCGGCCGTCGCCGTCGTTGTCGATGCCTTCGCTGCCGGCCATCGACCACTCGCCCCGCATGATCCGCCCGTCCGGCCCCGGCACCGCGGGGACCCGCTCGAACATCCGCGGATCACGTTCGCTCCGCTTGTGGGTTCCGTTCGGATCCTTCCGCCACATGCGACCGATGAAGCCGTCACCGTTCAGATCGTCGGGGCCGTCCTCGTCGAGCAGGCCGTCGAAGTCGTTGTCGGTCGGCCGCAGGCCGGTCCGGTTGGAGTGCGGCGTCCCCGGATCGCGGAACCAGCCCGCCCGTCCGTCGGGATTCACCATCGGGAGGAGGTAGAACGCGTTCTCGTCGACCAGCTCGCGAATCGCCTCGACCTCGTCGTACCCCTCGAGCAGGTACCACGCGGTGTAGAGAACGGTCTCGGCCGCCTGGATCTCGTTGCCGTGGACGTTGCCGTCGATCCACATGCCCGGCTTCGAACGGTCGCCGCCGGTCTCCGGGTTGTTGATGGTCAGCAGCCACAGGTCCCGCCCCTGCTCGCTCTTCCCGATCGAGGCGAGCGAGCACAGCTCCGGGTGGGCCGCCGCGAGCTCGGTCAGCAGCGTCCCCATCTCCTCGTAGTCGTAGTAGCGATTGAACGCGATCGGGACCTCCGCCTCGATCTGCTGCTGGGCGTGCGCGGCGGTAACCGGCACGACCGCGACGCCCAGGCCGATCGCGAGGGTTCCGAGTCGATTCATGCAACGCTTCATCCTTCGAACGCGATTCATGCGATTGATGGGGGTCATCGGTCGCCTCCCTTCAGGGCCTGGCCATGGTCGTTGATCTCGATCGAACGGGCCCCGGAAACCGGGTCGTCGATCACGATGCGGGTGGGACCGTCGTCCACGCGGTAGACCCATTCGAACATCGCTCGTCCGCCCCGTCCTTCGAGTCCGTCGATCCGGTCGACCCGCCGGCCCTCGAGAAGTCGCGCCCGGTCGACGTCGAATCGAACCACGATCGGCCGGATCGCGCGATTCGCCCGTGCCATGGCGGTCCGGGTCGGCATGATGCCGTCGTTCACCATCGCAAGCCGCACCCGCCGAAGCCCGCCGCCGAGATCCTCGACGTCGGGGCCTTCGATGACCACTCGGGGCCGCATCCCGGCGAGCGCCGTCACGAAGTCCGCGTGTCCGGTCCCCAGTTCGTCGAGACGTTCCGCGGGGGGATTCAAGGTGAAGCCGGGGACCATGCCACCGATCTCGACCGGACCGAGCGTGGGGTGGTCGAACGGGGTCCATTCGACGAAGCCAGAACCGTTTCGAACGTCGTCGGAGTACCGAAGCCAGGCTGCGGCCTCGGCATCCGCGGGCTCCGGAGGCGACTCCTCGGGCGTGCCTCGTTCGTCGGCTTCCGCCGCCGCGGCCTCGTTCTCCGCGGGCGCGGCCTCCGGTTCCGGCGGATCGGGACGACCCCAGCCGGTCACCGCCACCGTGGGAATCCCCCGATGGGCGTACAACCAGGAATGCAGGCTGCCGGCGTCGTCCTCATCGGTGCTCCGGGTCTGACCGGCGTGCGCCTGGTAGGCCTCGGCCAGGGTCTCGTAGAGCGGCTTGTCCTTCGCATCGATTCCGATCGGCGTCCGCTTGGTGACGTCCATCGTCTTCGAGTCGGGTAGCGACACCATGGTGTCGTGCGGCCCGAAGACGACCGACGCGAAGATTCGAGGGTGCCCGAGCACGAATTCCGCCAGGGCGAGCGTCTCCGGCTCGCTCAGCTGGTAGGGGCCCGCGTTCACGTCATGAGGTGACCAACGGTGCGGGAAGTTCCGGTCGAAGAAGACCTCGCCGGCACCGTCTTCGGCGATCAGGCCGTCACCATCGAGATCCTCACCCTCTCGGAACATCACGAATCCAGCCCGTTCACCGAGCGACCGATCCGGCGACTTCATCAGTCGAGGTTCGCCGGGGTCCGGAAGATGGGTCGTGGGCGGCGCGAGCCGTGGATTCGCCCAACGCATCATCGCGACCACGCCGTCGCCGTCGAGATCCCGCGCCGGATCCTCGTCGACCATGCCGTCACGATCCGCGTCGACCCGACGGGATCCACCGCGGCGACCGAGATTCGCACCATCGAAGTTCGCCGCGATCGCGTCGGGATTCGCACGCGGCATGAGGTACATGGTCACCTCGTCGAGGAGCGCCTCCTGATCGACGAGCATCGACTCGGCGATGCGGACGGCGTACTCCGTCCCCGCCGGATGCAGGCCGTCCAGACCCGCCACGACCAGCAGGGCGGGACGGTCTTCCGCTGTCTCGAGATCGTTGGACAGCGTGGCCACCAGAAGCGGCCGGCCTTCCCGGCTGGTTCCGTAGGTCTCGAGTCGAACCCGGTTCGGATGCGCCGTCGACCAGGCCTCCACGCGGCGGGCGAACGCGGACTCGTCGAGATAGGCGTCCCAGGGAGGGGTGACGTCGGCCGAACCGACGGCGGCGGCGAGCAGAAGAGAGATCATGCACAAGACTCCGCGAACGTGAAGGACGGATCCCGGATCAGAGTTCGATCCGAAGCTCCGCGTCGTCCATGAGATAAAGACCGACCAGCCAGTTCTCGACGAGATAGGGCGAGACCTGAAGTCGGCCGGTGAGCGAACCGAAGGTGATCGCGTGACGCTGGGAGCGTGGGACCGGCGCCACCAGCGCGACTTCGATCGCGTCGTACGGGGTCGGGGGGATCCCGATGCAGCAACCATCCCATTGATTGAGCATCGCGAGGATCTCGGTGCTTTCGGCACCGCCGAGCGGAAAGGCGACGTAGCCGTCGATCCGGATCCAGGCCCCGTCGAGCGCCGCGATCCGCTGCGGAATGTCCCGCTCGCCGAGGCTCGGCCGGTAGCCGTCCGACGCGCTCGCCAGAAGCTCCCAGCTCACGCGGTAGGGCGACTCGCGGGTGCCCTCGCCCCGAATCGTGAATTCACCATCCGCGACCATGCGGTCGTCGGCGAGCCGGACGAGTTCCCCCGGAACCACCTTCGCGTCGAGGATCTCCTTGTCGAGTCCGAGATCGAGCCGCGGCGCTTCGGCGGAGACCTCGATCCGATCCTCCACCACGGCTTCCGGGGGACGTTCGGCTCGGCCGGCGTCGAGATCGGCGATCAGGGATTCCGTCGCCGTGGCGTCGGAAATCGATTCGAGCGGGGGAAGGTCGAGGGAATCGCCGAGCCGAAGCTCTCCCGCCGCGAGCGCCGGGTTCGCATCCACGATGCGGCGCCAGAGGCGGGCATCGCCGTATCGGCGGAGTGCGATCGACTGCAGGGTGTCGCCCTCGACCATCACATGCGTCAAGCCGGTGATCGGCGCGGTGGCCGCGGTCTCGTCGGAGGCCTCGGGCGGCGGCTTCGAATCGACGGCGTCGGCGTCGATCGCCGAGGACCCGGATTCGACGTTCGTTTCAGAGGCCACGGCGACGGCGATGTTCCGGATGGTGTCCGTCGCGGGCGGGGGCGTGGAGGCGACAAGGGCGGCGGGAGGGCGGGAAGTCGCGTCCGCCGACGTCGCCGAAACCACGGATGCGTCACGGTCGCGGAGGAGCACCACGATCGCGGCGATCAGGATGCCCGCGATGATCGCCCAGATGAATCTCATGCGTTCCCTTGTCTCCTGATCGTGCGATGAGGCCGCGTCGCCGTGGCGTGTCGGACATCCTACTTGCGAGCGGGTCGCCGGTTTCACCCGACTTCAATCGAGCGGTCGAAGATGTTCGGCGACCGGTGTCCGGTACGCCCGAACCGCCGGGGCGACCCCGGCCACGGCCGCCAGCACCACCGTGCCGGCGACGATCAGAATCGAGGAATCGACGTCGATCGTGGGCAGGATCACCACGCCGGTCTTGGACGCGAGCACTTCGGCCGCGAACCGCGCCCCGACCACTGCGAATCCGACCCCGAGCACCGCGCCCACCACGCCGATCATCGCGCTCTCGGTCAGCACCAGCCCCAGAACCCGGCGTCGGGTGCACCCGAGCACGCGAAGCACCGCGATCTGCCGCCGCCGGAGTTCCATCGAGTTCCAGAGGACCAACGTCACCGAGATCGCGCCCGAGACGAGGATGCCGATGCCGAGGGCGACGAACACCGCATCGAGGCTCGCGACGATGCCGAAGAGGCGATCGATCTGGGTGGCGGGTGAAGCGACGGTGATCGACGGGTCTCGCCGAAGCCGATCGAACGCCGACTGGAGCATCGCCGAACTGTTGCGGCCGGCCCGGACCGGCGTCCGGAGCAGCATTCCGGTGACCAGACGGTCCTCCGCCTCAAGCTCATCCACGCTTTCGGGAAGCGGCCGTCCGGCAGCCTCCCATCGATCGATCGCGTGCAGGAACCAGGATCCCTCGATCGAGGCCACCAGAATTCGATCGTGATGCGTTCCAGTCGGTTCGAGGACCCCGACCACTTCGAAGGTCGCCTCCTCGTGCACGTGCGGACTGCCATCGGCATGCACGTGTCCATGATGATCATGATGATCGTGTCCGTCGTGATCACCGTGGTCATGATGATCGTGGCCATCATGGTCGTGTCCATCGTGGTCACCGTGATCATCATGACCGTGGCCATCATGGTCGTGTCCATCGTGATCACCGTGGTCGTGCGGATCGTCTTCGGCGTTCGCCGACGTCATTTCGACGATTCCGACGTCCCCGCCGGCCGCATCAACGCCCATGCCGTGGGTGAGAAAGAGCCGGTCGCCCACCCCGAGACCCGTCGCGGCCGCGACGCGACTGCCGAGCACCACGTCGAATGGACCTTCGATGTTCCGCCCGGGCCGGCGGATCCGCCATGGTTCACCCATCGCGGGTTCGAAGTCGTCCAGAAAGGCGGGGGTGGTGCCGATGACCGGGAAGCCGCGGAACGAATCACCCAGCTGCGTGGGGATCGCCCAGGACCAGGGCATGGACCCGGCGATCTCGGTCACCTTCGATTCCGAAAGCGGGGTTCGCGGCGGATTCGCGTAGAAGATTCCGTTCAGCACCGCGACGAGCGGGCTCGAGTCGCCGCTCACGACGAGGTGGGCGTTGCCGACCCCGCGGGTGAAACTTCGTCGCCCCGCCTCTCGAAGCGAAAGCATCGAGATCAACAGGGCGACCGCGATCGCGATGAGCAGGCAGGTGACCACGGTCGACGTGGACCGTGCCGTCAGCGACTTCAGGACGAGGCGGAGATCGGTCATGACGTGGGCTCCTCCGATCGGGCGAGATCCGAAAATCGAATCACCCGTTCGAACGACGACTCGAGCGAAGGATCGTGACTGGTGAGCAGCAGGGCGGCGCCGCGTTCGCGGCAGATCTCCTGCAGCAGGGCGATCGCGTTCGCCGCATGCTCGGGATCGAGGGCCGCGGTCGGCTCGTCGGCCAGGATGATCGATGGTTCGCCGGCCAATGCCCGGGCGATCGCGACCCGCTGCTGCTGGCCGACGCTCAGGCGGTCGATCCTCGTTCCCGGCTCGACCTGCAGCCGGTTCAGAAGCCCGTCCGCGATCTCCGCGTGCCGCCCCTTCGGAACACCTCCGAAGAGCAGTGCGGCACCGACGTTCTCCCGGGCCGTCATTCCGGGCAGCAGGTGATGGGTCTGGAAGATCATGCCGACGCGATCGGCGCGGAGGGCGTCGCGGGCGGCGCCTCGAACCTCCGAAATCGCCTGACCCGCGATGGAGATCGATCCCGCGCCGAGGTCGAGCAGGCCGGCGGCGAGCATCAGCAGGGTGCTCTTGCCGCAGCCGGACGGACCGGTGAGCAGGACCTGCTCGCCGGCGGCGATCCGGAGCTCCGGAACGTCGATCTCGAACCCGCCCGGTCGGCGGAAGTGGAGATCACGAATGTCGAGGGCTGGATCCATGGCGGCATGATATCCCGGAGAGCCGACTTGATCTTTCCAGCAGGTCCGAACGGTCGACCGATACAGCCGGGATGACGGATCCCCGACTCCAGTCCGAATCCTCCAACGCGAAGTCGTTCAAGCCGATGGGATTCCTTCGACTCTACATCGGCGGCCGGTACATCTGGATCATGTCCGGCCTGTTCCTGATGCTGATCATCGGCCCCCTGGTCGGCCGCTTCGAGATCGTCTCATCGCACATCTACATCGGCGACCTGGTGATCGGCCTGCTGCTCGTCGCGGCCGCCCGCGCGTTCACGGCGGATCGCACCCACTTCACCATCTGCCTCTGGCTGGGGTCAATCGCGATCGTCGCCGGCATCGCGGGCCGGTACCTGCCCGCCGGAGCCCAGTCGACCATGGTGACGATCGCACTGGTGCTCGACACCCTCTTCCTCCTGTATCTCATCCTCCTGATCTGCGCGGACGTCTTCTCGACGTTGGACGTCGATGCAGACACGATCTGCGGCTCGATCTCGGTCTACCTGCTGATCAGCGGCGTCTTCGCATCGATCTACACGATCCTCGTCACGCTCGACGCTTCCGCCTTTCTGATCCCCGGCCCGCCCGCCGACCCGGACTACTCCCTCGGCCCGGATCGGTTGATGACCTACTTCTCCCTCATCACGATCACCACCGTCGGCTACGGCGACGTCACGCCGCAGTCGGAGTTCGCCCGATCGCTTTCGAACCTCGAGGCGCTCATCGGCCAGGTGTTCCTGACCGTGCTCGTCGCTCGCCTCGTCGGCCGACAACTCTCCGGCGTCGGCCGACGAAGCCAGCCCGTGACGGAGGAGACGGGCGACTGATCACGCGGGATCGCCGCCGGTTCCCGACCGAGCCCGGATCGACGGTCCGAGGGACGCTCGGCTCAGGCGAGCAGACCATCCACCACGGTCCCGTGCACGTCGGTGAGTCGAAAGTCGCGCCCCTGATGGCGACGGACCAGCCGCTCGTGGTCGAAGCCCAGCAGCCGGAGCACCGTCGCCTGCAGATCGTGGACGTGGACGGGGTCCCGCACGATCGAAGCGCCGAAGTCGCAGGTCTCGCCGTGCACGATTCCGGGTCGGACGCCGCCGCCCGCCATCCAGATCGAGAAACAGTGCGGGTGATGATCGCGGCCGAAGTAGGAGGATCCGTTCCGGCGCTCGTTCATCGCGGTCCGACCGAACTCACCGGACCAGATCACCAGCGTGTCTTCGAGCAGTCCCCGCTCGACGAGGTCGTCCAGCAGGGCGGCGACCGGACCGTCGGTCTCTCGGCACTTCTTCGGGAGTTGATTGACGATGTCGTCGCTGGGATTCGTGCCGTGGGTGTCCCAGCCCCAGTCGAAGAGCTGGATGAAGCGGACGTCGTGTTCAAGCATCCGACGCGCCAGCAGGCAGTTGTTGGCGAAGCTCGCCTGACCGGGAACCGCCCCGTATCGCTCGAGCGTCTCCGGCGACTCGTGGGCGATGTCCATCACCTCGGGAACCGCGGCCTGCATTCGAAACGCCAGTTCGTATTGCGCGATCCGAGCCAGCGTCTCCGGATCGCCCTGACGCTCGCACTGGAGCCCGTTCAGCTCGGCGAGGGCGTCGATCGTCGCGGCCCGCGTGTCTCGATCGATCCCGGGCGGGTCCGCGGCGAAGAGGACCGGGTCACCCTCGGAACGGCACTGGACCCCCTGGTGGACGCTCGGAAGGAAACCACTGCCCCAGACGCTCTTCCCCGCACTGGGCGTCTTGCCACCGGAGACCAGCACCATGTACGCGGGCAGGTCGCGATTCTCCGAACCGATGCCGTAACTGATCCAGGATCCGAGCGACGGACGCCCGAGCCGCGGCGATCCGGTGTAGAGGAGCAACTGCGCCGGTGCGTGATTGAATTGATCCGTGTGCATCGATCGCACCACGGCGATCCGGTCGGCGTGCCGGCCGAGCCCCGGCAGGAGTTCGCTGATCTCGGTGCCCGATCGACCGTGCGGTGCGAACGCATACGGCGAGGCGAGCACCTCGGGATGCCCCTTGATGAAGGCGAAGTTCTCGGGATCGAGCAGGTGGTCGGGGCACGGCTTGCCGTTCCAGCGTTCGAGGGTCGGCTTCGGATCGAGCAGGTCGTGATGCGGCGGACTGCCGGCCATGTGCAGATAGACGATGCGCTTCGCCTTGGGCGCGAAGTGGGGGCGGTCGAGGTCCAGCCCGGAAGCCGCTTCGACATCACCCATCCCGAAGGCGGGCCGACTGGCGTCCGCGGTCGCCCAGGCCAGCGCCATGCCGCCGATGCCGGTGCCCATCTGCCCGAGAAACGTCCTCCGGGTGGTCGCTTCGAGTCGACCCCGCACCAGTCGACGGTGCAGGTCCCGGGCGGTCTGTTCGGATTTCCTGCCCATGCGTGGATCTCCCGGCTCAGCCGCGGTTGAGGAACTCGTCGAGATTGAGGATGACGTTCGCCACCACGATCCGCGCCGCGAACGCCGACGCATCCAGTCCATCGGGGATGGTGGCCCTTGTCGCCGCGATCAACGCCGCGGCCCGCTCCGGCGCGGCCTCGAATCGCCGCGTCTCGGCCTCGAGAAGCCGCTGCAGCACCTCGAGCTCGCGTTGATCGGGCATGCGGGCGATCGCGAGCCGCACCGCGCGGACGAGTTCGCCGCCCTCACCGGCCTCCGACCAGGCGCGGTGCGCGAGCCCGCCCGCGGCTTCGACGAAGGCTTCGTCATTCAGCGTCACCAATGCCTGCAGCGGGGTGTTGGTCCGGATCCGCCGAGCGACGCACGTTTCGCGGCTTCCCGCATCGAAGGCCACCATCGACGGGTATGGGGCGGTCCGACGCCAGAAGGTGTAGAGCCCGCGCCGATGCCGGGCGTCGTCCTCCGCCGTCATCCATCGCTCGCCGCTGTAGACGACCTGCCAGACGCCATCGGGCTGCGGGGGGTACACCGGCGGACCGAACATCTTCGGCGAGCGAAGCCCCGACGCCTCGAGCGCGGCGTCGCGAATCGCCTCCGCTTCGAGGCGGAACCGAGACCCGCGGGCGAGCAGGAGATTGTCCGGATCCCGGGCCAGCGATTCCTGATCCATCACGGATGACTGCCGATAGGTCGCACTGGTCACGATCTCCCGACACAGTCGCTTGTGGCTCCAACCCTGCGCCATGAATCCCACCGCCAGATGATCGAGGAGTTCCTGATGCACGGGCGGAACGCCCTGGGTCCCGAAGTCTTCGAGCGTCTCGACCAGGCCGCGACCGAAGAGCCGCTCCCAAACCCGGTTCACGTGCACGCGGGCGGTCAGCGGATTTCGGTCATCCACCACCCAGCGAGCAAGGGCGAGCCGGCCGGCCGAGGCGACCGCATCACTCGGCAACGGGTGGAGAAACGCCGGTGTCCCGGCTTCCACGACCGACCCCGGACTCCGCCAGTCGCCGCGTTCGAGGATGTTCGTGGTGCGACGCGCCGACCCAGTCTGCTCCCGGAGCACCGGAACCCGCGGCGCCGCCGCCCGGATCCCGTCGATCTCGGCGTCGAGTCGAGCCAGTTGCACGCGATCCGCGCGGGTCGCGGCGAGTCCCGAAGGGGTGATCTCGGCCCCCCAGAAGGCCTCGAGCGACGCACGCTGGGACGGATTCCGATCGGCCCCGGCCATCAAGGCGGCCCGGACGTCGCCCGGGAGGTGGCGACCGTCGCGTTCTCGCTCGGCAGCGATCCAGACGCCGACATCCTCCAGCCACCTCGGCGCTGCCGCGCCCTCCCGAATCACGCTGATCGGCCCCCAGTGCGCGACCGCGGCCTGCTCGCCCGCCTGCATCGACGCGGCGACGCCGGTGATCACCGATCCGGCGGGCAGGTCGAGCGCCGTCGGCGAGAAGTCGAGACGGACCCAACCCGGGCCCGAGGGAAGATCACCGATTCTTCGACGCGATCCGGTGTCCTCGACGCCGAGGGCATGCTCGAGCGTTCCCCAGTATCCGCGGTGTTCCCAGCCACCACCGACGGCCTGCACCTGGATCATGATCCCGGCGGGGGGCCGGTCGGGATCGATTCGAATCCACGCTTCCAGCCGATCGCCTTCGCCCGTCGTCACGCGGGCCGATGGTGCGATGTCGTGGATGAAATGCTGTTGAAACGTTCCGGCCGAAGCCTCGAGTCTTCGCACCCGATGCCAGCCCGGCGGCGGGTCGACCTGATCGTCCCAGGGCAGGGCCCCCCGAACCAGCGCCCCGGCGGGGATCGCACCGGGCGGACGGGCGTCCGGCAGGATCGGAATCCGATCGACCGGAATCCCACACGGCGCCGCTTCGGAGACGCGGCGATCTCGTTCCAACTTCGCCCGATCACGGGCGGATCGGATTTCGTCCCGTCGCGTTCGGTCCGCCGATGCCAACCACGCGAGGAGTGGCTGTTCGTCGGGACGATCGGCGTCCTCCGTGGTGTTGAAGAAGGCGAAGAGCCGGTAGTACTCCTCGGTGGAGATCGGGTCGTACTTGTGATCGTGGCACGCGGCGCATTCCGCGGTCAGGCCCATCCAGGTCGTGAGCGTGGTGTTCACCCGGTCGGCGACCGCGGCGACCCGGAACTCCTCGTCGCGCGTTCCGCCCTCATCGTTGGTCATCGTGTTCCGGTGGAACGCGGTGGCGAGGACCGATGCATCGTCACCCCCCGGCAGGAGATCCCCGGCGAGCTGGGCGACGGTGAACCGATCGAAGGGGAGATCCTCGTTGAAGGCGTTGATCACCCAGTCCCGCCACGGCCACATGGTCCGACTCCGGTCCGCTTCGTAGCCCCGGGTGTCGGCGTATCGGGCCACGTCGAGCCAGACGCGGGCCCAGCGTTCGCCGAACGCCGGATGAGCAAGCAGGCCGTCGACGAATCGCTCGTAGGCGTCCGGCCGCGAATCCTCGATGAAGGCGTCGACGTCTTCCGGCGATGGCGGCAGGCCGGTCAGATCCAGGGAGACGCGCCGCGCCAGCATCGCCCGATCGGCCGCCGCCGATGGCGTGACGCCCGCCACCGCGTGTGCGGCGGCGACGAAGCGGTCGAGATCACGTCGCGCCCAACCGTCACCCGCGGCCGGCACGCCACCGGATTCATCGGGGTGTCGCCATGCCCAGTGGGTCTCGTAATCCGCGCCCTGCTCGATCCATCGACGAAGCAGTTCGATCTCCGCGTCGTCGAACCGCTCACCGGCGCCGGGCGGGGGCATCATCCGGTCGGGATCCTCGCTGGTGACGCGGGCGAGCAGCGATCCCGCATCCCGATCACCGGGCACGATGGCGGGCCCACGACGACGTGGGAGGACCGCGTCGTCGCGTCGATCCAGCCGGAGTCCGGCGAGTCTCGCCGCTTCATCGGGCCCGTGACAGGGGAGGCACCTCGACAGCAGCGGGCGGATGGACCGGTTGAAGGAGATTGGATCGTCGGTCGCCACCGCGGCGTTGGACGTCCCCGCGGCGATCAGAATCGCGGTCGCAAGGAACGTGCGGGCATGAGCGATTCGCAACGGCACGTTTCCGAGTCTATCGTCTCCGATTCGCAAAGCGATCTTCGTTCAGCTCTTCCGCCGGATCCGAATCATGACCACCCCCGATCACCTTTCCCGCCGTTCGGATCCACTCGCCCGGTCGGCGACGCGGGTCCTGGTGGTCGGAGCCGGCCCCATCGGGCTCGAAACCGCGATCGAACTCCGACGACGCGGGATCGACACCTTGAACATCGACCAGGGCCCCCTCGGAGCCCAGGTGATGGCCTTTCCACCGGCCACCCGATGGTTTTCCGGTCCCGAACGCATCTCGATCGCGGGGGTGCCCCTGGTGACGGCCGACCAGGAGAAGGCGACGCGGGAGGAATACCTCGCCTACCTCCGGGCGGTCGTGACCCAGTTCGATCTGCCGGTGCGGACCTACGAGTCCGTGACTTCGATCACCCGGACCGACGCTGGTTTCAAGGCGCGGACACGAACGCTCGGGGGGCTCGAGCGCGCGGTGGAGGCCGAGCGAATCGTGCTCGCGGTCGGAGGCACCGCACGTCCCCGCAGGCTCGGCGTGCCCGGCGAAGACCGCCCCTTCGTCTCACACGAACTCGGCGAGCCGCATCGCTGTTTCGGCCGCCGGGTGATCGTGGTCGGCGGCAAGAACTCCGCCGCCGAGTCGGCGATCCGGCTCTGGCGGGCCGGCGCCCAGGTGACGATCGTCCACCATCGCGACGCCCTGCACCCGCGGATCAAGTACTGGATCCGTCCGGAGATCGAATCATCCATCCGATCGGGCCTGATCCACGCCCGGCTGGGCACGCGGGTGGTCGAGATCGGTCCCGGCTCCGTCACGCTCGAGCGGGTCGTGGATGGAGACCGCGACGAGGTACCCGTCGACGACGTGCTGCTCCAGATCGGATTCGAAGCCGACGGTTCGCTGTTCGAAGGCCTGGGCTGCGAGCTCCACGGCGAGAATGCGGCGGTTCGCCACGACCCGGGCACCATGGAGACCACGGTCACCGGCGTGCACGTCGCCGGTACCGCGGTGAACGGAACCCAGGGGAGCTTCCAGGTCTACATCGAGAATTCACACATCCACGCGCAGCGGATCGCGGCATCCCTGGCCGGGGAGCCCGCGCCGCCCGACCCCGAACTTCCCGAACTTCCCGAGGCCTGAATCGACCGGGGGCTGGATTCTTCCACGCTCAGAACCGGTCGCCGCGGGCCTTCCGCAGGGCGCGGGTCCGACGCTTCAGCCGCCGACGGTTCCGCCAGCTGTTGAAGAGCAACCCGAAGGCGAACGTGGCACTGATCACGAATCCGGCCACGCCGAGGTGCAAGGCGATCCCCTGGCCTCGACTCGCGAGTACCAGGATCGCGCTGCCCATGACCAGCGCCGAGATGAGCAGGGCGTAGCCGATCCGTTCCGAAGCATCCTCCAGGCCGACCACGAGATCCTCGATCGCGACGACGTCGAGCTGCAACCGGAGCCGATTGCGGCGAACGCGGCTGAGGAAGGTCATCAGTTCGCCGGGCAGCGTCTCCCCGAGGCCCAGGACCTCCATCGCGACTTCCTTGGCTCGGCGACCGACGGCCTTGGGACTGAATCGTCCCTTGAGCAGCTTCTCGATGTAGGGACGCGTGAAGGCGATCAGATCGAACGATGGATCGATCGACATCGCGACGCCTTCGATCGTGGTCAGCGCCTTGATGAGCAGCACCACGTCGGCGGGACACCGAAGATCGTGTCGACGAAGGGTCTGGAAGAAGTCGTCCAGCACCGTTCCCATGTCGATTCGATCAAGCGGAATGCCGACGAACCGACCGACCAGCTCCTGAACGTCGGACCGCGCGGCCTTGAGATCGACGTGATCGAAATCGACTTCCGCGAGCTTCATCGCCGCCCGCATCACCATGTCCGCATCGTTTCGGGTGACGCCGTAGACGATCTCCGCGAGCCGGAGCCGGGTCTGTTCGTCGACGAAGCCCGTCATGCCGCAGTCGATGAAGGTCAGGCCGCCGTCGGGGCGCACGAAGATGTTGCCGGGATGCGGATCCGCATGGAAGAATCCCACCTCGAGGGTCTGGTGGAAGACCGCACCGGCACCGATGGAGACGATCGACCGCCGTTGCTCGGCATCGAGCGTCGAGACATCGAGGTCGGCGAGCAGGGTCCCCTCGGCGATCGATTCGCACAGGACGTCGCGGGTCGTTTCCGGCCAGTAGATGGTGGGGAAGTCGATCTCGGGCTGGTCCGCGAACATCGTCGACAGCCGATCGGTGGCGCGACCCTCGTTGGTCAGGTCCGTCTCCCGGTCGAGTTCGCGGGCGAATTCCGCGACGGTCGCGTTCGGATCGAACCCCATGCTGGGCAGATGCTCGTCGACCAGCCGGGCGAGAAAGCGGAGCGCTTCCATGTCGCCGGAGATGATCTCCCGAATGTTCGGCCGGAGAATCTTGAGCACGACGGGCGTGCCGTCGAGCAGCACGGCGCGATGCGCCTGGGCCATCGACGCCGCGGCGATCGGCTCCTGATCGACGGACGCGAACTTCGCGTCGATGCCTTCGGGATACGATTCGCGCAGCAGCTGTTCGATTTCGGACCAGGGCAGGGCAGGGCATCCGGACTGCAGGTTCGCGAACTCGTCCGCCCAATCGTCGGGGACGAGGTCGCGACGCGTGGAAAGCACCTGCCCGAGCTTGATGAAGGTCGGCCCGAGCTCCTCCATGGCATGACGCAGCCGCACCGGAGTGGGCATCCGGACCAACGCGGCCTCGGATCGCCCGATGCGGACGCGGTCGAGCAGATCCGCGACCATGTTTCCAAGGCCGATCTCCCGCAGGAACTCCACGAAGCCGTACCGGGCGAGCACCCGCACGATCTGGTTCCAACGCTTGATGTTTCTGATCTGGTTGCCGATCACGGGGCGGAGTCTACCCGCCTTCGGGCTGGAGGTCCGCGCGAGAACGAAGGACGTACCGGGGGCGGTACGTCCTTCGGGTCGCGTGACCGGTCATGTCGAACCTGGATCGGCCGCATCGGGAAGTGGCCGGCCACGCCTCGTCGCCTCCGCTTCATCGAGCGGAGGCGGGGGGGCAGGGATCAGTCGAAGCGTTCTTCCTCGCCGTCTTCAGAGATCTCGTCGTCCTCGATCTGTCGCTGGGCATCGCGACTCGACTGCTCCAACATGCGTCGGAGGTACGCGTTCTCACGCCGGGTGGCCTCGAGATCGAACACGAGGTACTTCACGCTCAGCCGCAGATAGTCGAGTGATTCCTGCAGTTCGGCGACGGAGGCCTTGATGCGATCTCGACGTTCGCCGGCGAGGGCCGCGGCCTGTTCCGGCTCGTCCGAGGATTCCGGCATGGCCTGGATCCGGGACATGAGTTCCTGCATCTTCCGCTGAAAGGTGATTTCATCCATCTCTTCGATTTCCACTGTCGGTAGTCGGGAGCCCCGGCGAATCTCCGCCGGCGACGTCACAACAAATGCCACCGACCTGCCCGGATGCCACGACGACGGCCGAGGAAGCGGCGTTCCGCCGGGCTCGAAGGCCTACAGAACGAACAGACCGACCAAGTGGTCGGCTGGACGCCGGAAGTGATGGTTTTCGGACGGCTCAGCGGGCCGGGGCGGCCTTCTTGAGGCCGCGGCGGGCGGCAGGCGGTGCCTCTCGGAGCAGGCTGTCGATGGT
>NYSY01000188.1 GCA_002683215.1 Planctomycetaceae bacterium | reverse complement strand
GCTGAGATCGCCCGGACACGAAGCCTCCTCGCAGTGGCGGATGGCGGGATCGAACGGCTGTGGTTGCACCTCCCACGCTTCCAGACAAAGAAAGTCGTCCTTGCCGAAGCCACCCGATACTTTCACACAGGTTTCATTCGCGGCTTCGACCGTTCGGCGATAGTCGCGTGCGGGCTGCGCCGAATCGACCGTGAATGTCTCCACGGCTGATTCGATCACGTTCACCGTCAGCGCCTGGCCAAAGGGATCGCCGCACGGGGGATCGATCTCGACCGGGGATTCACCCGGCGTTCCGACGAATAACTCGATCTGGTCGAGATCCACCGTCGCGTACTCCGGGCCGCCGCAGACGCCCCAGGGACGGAGTTTGAAGATGATTTTGAAGGTCGACGCTTCGAGCGCGGAAAGCGCTGAAATGTCGAGCGTCACTTCGTCCGTCGACCATGCACAATTCGAAAATTCTTCGCGACTGTCCTCGCCGATCGAGAGGAGTGATCGGCTCGCACTCACGACTTCGTTCTGATCCTTCGATCGGGCCTCGATCGTGACATCCAACGCGACGAACGAGACGGAACTCAAGATTCGATGGTCGAAACGAAGGATGGCGTGTTCGCCGATGTCGCAGGCACCCAGTTGGATGTCATCCTGCCACAATTTTGGCGATCGGCTGTCCCTGATGAAGCAACTGGAACAGGGCAGGTCCAATTCAAGATGGAGGTAGGCCTGCCGAGGCACCTCGCCGCATGTTTCGTCTCGCACCTCGGTTTCGAATACATAACTTTGGTTGGTATAACTCGTCTGCTTCCAGACCCCGCTGGTCCCGGACTGGAAGGATCCGTCCTTGATGCCGGTGTCGTCGGCCGCCGAGATCGACGTCAGCAGCAGCAGCGCTGCGCTGCACCCGATCGATTGAAATACGTGTCGCTTTGCCATGTCTTCGTGGTCTCCTGAGATTGCCCCTCTTTGGAAGTCACATCAATTCACATCAATTGACATCATGGTGTCTACGAATTCCCGGTCCGGATTCGTCGCATGTCCCGCCTTCACGCTGGCGGACGGCGCCGCAACCCCCGGGATGCCTGCCCGCGACAGAGATCGGCGCGCGACGGAGCCCCGGTCCTCGGGAGGATCGACTCCATGGTTTCGTATCTTGCAAGGTGTGCTCGCGGTGCCCCTACCGAGGTGAACATACGCAGCCGAAGTGTTCGTATCAGTTCAAATGCTCGTCTGGTCGTATTTTGGTTTGATTTTTTCGGGGGCATCGGAGTTCACGATTCCCGCGAGTTCCCGGGGGTGCTCGTGCGGCAGCGGCCTTGGTCGCGGTGGTGGTGGATCGGCCGTATTGTTCCGCCATGCGCCGACAGCCGGCGGGCGATGAGGAGCTCGGACGTGGTTCGTTCCGCGGGGTTTGATCCCGAACCATCACCACCGGCGGTGGCGCTGGCGTCAAGACCTTCGTTGAAGCAAACGCGAGATGGATCCCGAATCCTCGCATGTACCACGTATTTTGAGCGTGGTGGCCGTTGAAGGAAACCGCGGTATCGCATGACCCCGGTGTCCGATGACATTTTTCGAACGATTGGAACGCATATCGATGAACGACATATTTCGAAGGTTGCCGGTCGTCCTGCCCGCCGTCCTGGCCCCGGCCCTTTGGACCGTGACCGTCTCGGCGGAGACGCTCACGGTCTGTGCCAGTGGGTGCGACTACACCAGCATCAACGCCGCCATCGGCGCAGCGCGGGACGGCGACGTGATCCAGCTCGCGGCGGAGACGTACTTCGAGGGCGAGCAGATCGACACGCTCGGCAAGGCGATCATGTTGCGGGGCGTGCTGGACAAGGCCGGGGAGCCGGCGAGTGTGTTGGATGGGGCTGGAATGCACCGCGTGCTGATCTGCCGGAGCGGTGAATCGGATACGACGATCTTCGAGAACCTGCGAGTCCAGCATGGTTACGGACTTCCCTGGTCGGTACCAAGCGATCGTGGTGGTGGCATGTACAACGTCGAAGCGAGTCCGACACTTCTTCGATGCACGTTCCACGGAAACCTGGCGCTCGATGGGGGCGGTTTGTTCAACGAAGGCAGCAGCCCGGCCCTGACCGACTGCGCGTTCACCGCGAATTCGGCAACCTCCGGCCTCGCGCCTCCCGGTGGCGGGGGGATGTACAACCACCTCTCCAGCAGCCCGACCCTGACCGGCTGCGCGTTCACGAACAACTCGGCCGAACTGGGCGGCGGAATGCACAACCACGTCTCCAGCAGCCCGACGTTGACCGGCTGCACGTTCGCGGGCAACTCGGCCGACCTGGGCGGCGGCATGTACAACCTTGGCTTCAGTAGCCCGACGTTGACCGGCTGCACGTTCACGGGCAACTCAGCCGCTTTGGACGGCGGCGGGATGTGCAACCTTCAGGGCGGATCCGCCCTGGCCGACTGCGTGTTCGTGGAGAATGCGGCGGTTCGCTCTGGTGGCGGGATGTACAACGAGGCATTCAGCCTGAACCAGATCGGCTCCACCTTCACGAGCAACGCCGCCCAGTCCGGCGGCGGGATGTACGGCCGCGAATCCGAAATCACCCAGGAGAACTGTAGCTTCACGGCGAACTCGGCGTCCGGCAGCGGCGGCGGGATCTACAACGACGAATCAAGCCTGAACCAGGCCGACTGCACTTATTCGGGCAATGTGGCGTTTTACGCTGGTGGTGGTTTGCACAACACTCGATCCAGCCCGACCCTGACCAACTGCACGTTCACCAGCAATTCGGCCGACTCCTTCGGCGGCGGGATGTCGACGAACGGCACGGTCAGCAATCCGGTCCTGACCGACTGCAGGTTCATCAAGAACACGGCCACCTTCGGCGGTGGGATGCACGCCACGGAAGGCGAATTGAGCCTGACCGACTGTGCGTTCACCGACAACGAAGCCTCCGGCGGCGGCGGGATGCACACCACGGAAGGCGAATCCAATCTGATCGACTGTGCGTTCACCGGCAACGCGGCCACCCGGGGCGGCGGGATGTTCAACACCAACGCCAGCAGTCCGGTGCTGACCGGCTGCACCTTCACGGACAACTCGTCCCGATGGGACGGTGGCGGCATGTACAGCGCTTACGGCAGCCAGCCGCCCCTGGTCGACTGCATCTTCTGCGGCAACCTGCCGGATCAGATCGAGGGTGGATGGCTGAGCATGGGCGGGAACTGCCTGTCGCCTTCGTGCGAGGATCAGGATGGAAACGGCCGGCCGGACGGCTGTGATCGGGGGGATTCCGAAGTACTTCACGTACCGTCGGCGTACGACACGGTGCAGGCGGCGGTCGACGCGGCGGGATATGGCGATGTGGTCGTGGTCGAGGCGGGGACCTACCGCCCGGGCGCAACCATCAATCCTCGGGGAAAGCCCATCACCATTCGAGGTGCGGTGGATCGCTTCGGCGAACCAGCGACCATTCTCGATGGTGGGGATCAGATCCGGGTGTTGACCTGTGAGACCGGTGAGACCGAATCGACGGTCTTCGAGAATCTGGTGATTCGGAACGGGCGCGATCTATATGGCGGCGGGATGTTCAATCACCAGAGCAGCCCGATGGTCGTCAACTGCATGTTCAGGAACAATTCGGCCGTGGCTGGCGGCGGGATGGCCAACGCGCAAAGCAATCCGACCTTGGCCGACTGCACGTTCACGGCCAATTCAGCCCGAAATGGCGGCGGCATGCGGAACTTCGAATCCAGCCCGGCCCTGTCCGATTGCACGTTCACGAACAACGTCGCCGACTACGGCGGCGGGATGAACAACCAGACCTTCAGCAGTCCGGCCCTCGCCGGCTGCACGTTCGCGGGCAACGTGGCCGAATACGGTGGCGGGATGGTGAATCTGGAATCGGGAAGTCCCTTCCTCGTCGATTGCGAGTTCTCGGCGAATTTCGCGAAGTTCGCCGGCGGCGGGATGTACAACAACACCCTGGATCACAGTCCCACGCTTTCAGGTTGCGCCTTCAGTGAGAACTCGTCGAGTTCCGGTGGAGGTGTGTTCAACGCCTTTTGCCGGCCTTCCTTCGTCGAGTGCGAGTTCAACGCCAATGCCGCATTCCGGGGCGGTGGCATGTTCAACATGGATCTCGCCGGTCCGTCACTTCAGGTCTGCGTCTTCAGGAACAATTCGGCCGCGGGCGATGGCGGCGGGATTTATGCGATGGGGAGTTACCCGACGATTGCCGACGGCGTCTTCGACGGCAATTCGGCCGCTGGCGATGGCGGCGGGATTTGCCTCGCTTCGTCGGGGGAGGTCTCCTTCGTCGACTGCGTGCTCGAGCGCAACTCGGCGGGCGGACGCGGCGGTGGCCTCCTGAGCAAGGGTGGCGCTCTTTCGCTCACGCTGGCCGAATGTGTCTTCAGCCAGAATCACGCCGAGCTCGGAGGAGGCGGTTTCTGTCTCGACGATTCCGCGGACACGACGCTCGTGATGGAGGGTTGCGTCTTCACGGAGTGCTGCCAGCTTCTGCCGATCGACCTGGGCGGCGTTCCCAATCAGAATGATCTCGGCTGGCCGTGTGTCGATTGCGTCGGGGATGTGACCTGTGATGGTGAGGTCGATGGCGAGGATCTCGGCCGCCTGATGACCGGCTGGGGTACGACGCTGGAGCGATTCGACCTGAATGGCGATGGAGTCGTCGATCCGGCGGACCTTGCACCGCTTCTCGTCTCATGGGGCCCGTGCCGGTGAACGACTGACGCGAACCGGGGAACGCGACCAAAGAACGCCGCATCCACCCCTGGGTGCGGCGTTCATCAGCACTCAAGATGGCGTCGTGGCCGAGGTCGGCGGCGGTGATGACGCCCCGGGCTCGGTGGTGGAGCCAGGCGGGAGGGGGGCGATGCGTCGGCAGATCGGATCGAGGCCCGTGAACAGAAGGAGCGCGTACAGGCCCGTTTCGGGAGTCGACATGGTGCCGCCGAGGATCAGGGCGATCGAGAAGATCGCCATGATCATGCACGACTCCGTCCGCCGGCGTCTGATCCGGGCCGGGTCGGCGGAAATGCCGATCAGCCGATCCTGTCGTCGCACGCTGATCCCCAGCACCATTTCGGTGGCCGTCGCGGCGGTGAGGATGGCGAGGTAGAGCAGCACGGCCGTTCTTCCGCCCGGCTGGGCGATGAGTTCGGTGGCGAAGGGCATGAACGCGACGAGCATCAGGAGGATCAGGTTGAGCCAGAGGATCCTGCCGTCGGCGACGACCTCTCGATCGAACAGGTGGATGTGTCGTATCCACTGCTGGGTGATGACGTAGAAGCTGATGAAGTAGGCCACCAGCGCGGCCGAGTTCGCGGAGAGCATCGCGAGGAGGTCCGCACCGGTCGTCAGCGGTTGTTGGGGAGGCGTCAGACGCAGTGCCATGATGGTCAATGCGACCGCGAAGACCCCGTCGGTGAAGACCTTGAGCCGCTCGCTTCGGGAGCCGTCGCGGATCCGGTCCAGCAGCCGCGTCCGGGGAGCGGTCGATCCGGTCGTTTCCGTGGGGTCGGCACGCTCCACCGTCGTCGTCGATGCGGGATGTGCGAGCACGCCGGTCAGGATCACGCCGACGACGACGGTCAGAAGCAGAAAACCGAACCCGCCGAGCGGTCCCTTCGGAAAGTCGATCAGGAATGCACCCGCCACCACCATGAGGAAGGAGGCCGGCATGATCAGAAGTTGCATTCGAACGTGCTTGATGATCGCCGGATCAAGGTCCGGGATGATCAGATTCTTTCGTACCGAGTACTCCCAGAGAACCGACAGAAGTCCCCCGATGCAGGCCATCATCCCGGAGAAGAGGGCCAGGGAGACGGGCGATCCGCCGTTGCGCCTGAGCGCCTGCATTCCGAACGGAACGAGGGCGACGACCGCGAGGAGCAGGCTGTTGATCAGAAGCAGGGTGTCGGTACGCCGCTTGACGAATCGAAACAGCTTGTGGTGTCGCCACCACTGGAACCCGACCAGAAGAAAGGTGAAGGCATAGGCGAGATAGTTCGAGAGGTTCGCCTGAAGGTAGCTTCCGACGTCCCCGGCCGCCGTCGGCGGGTCGGCGCCGAAGTCGAGGGCGAGAAAGGTGATCGCGATCCCGAAGAGCGCGTCGCTGAGTCCGAGCATTCGTTCGGTCGGCGGCGATACGGGGTCCGCACTGGAGATGGTGCCATGCTCGCGCATTCGTCGCTTCCGATCCGTCGGTCGGGGAGTGGCCGGTCCGCGTGGATCCTATCAACTCGTCCGCCGGGGTCGGATCGCATCGAAGCCCGGCCCCGCGACCAGTCACGCCTTAGACTGGCGGCATGCATGGACTTCCTGAAAAACGTCCGCGCTGCGGGCTGATGATGGTCGTCGCCTTCGTGCTCCTTTCACAGGGGTGCCAGGGGCCGCCGGCCGAGACCATCGAGGTCATCAACTGGAACACCTACCACTTCTTCGACCATCGCTCGAAGCTGGACGAGGCGACGACCTGGATCGTCGAGGAAGGGCCGGATCTCGTGGCCCTGCAGGAGGTCCTGCACTGCGATGAGCCGGGCCTGGCGGAGATCGCCCTCGCGTGGGGACACGAGCACGCCGTGATGCACAAGGAGCAGGGGTACCCGGTGGCGTTGACCAGCACGGCGCCGATCGAGGTCCTCGAGCGTCGGGTGAAGGGGTTCCATCATGGATTCCTCCACGCGCGGACGCACGGGATCGACGTGTTCGTGGTGCACTTCTGGCCGACGAAGCCGGCGGAGGCCGTGACCATCGCCGAGATGGCGGAAGCCGTCGTGAAGGCGGGACGCCCGGTGCTGGTGCTCGGGGACTTCAACGGGAAGATCCGCGGCGACGAACCGTATCTGCTCGAGCACGGGTTCGGTGAGGAGAAGGACGGCGAGGTGGTCTTCGACTACCGGATCACCGATGCTTTCCTCGACCGGGGGTTCGTCGAACTCGTCAGTGAACACAGCCCGCACGACCGCTACACCTTCGGTTCCCCGGCGCTGATCCCGCGCTGGGCCGAGACGATGGCGGAGGTGGAGGCCCGGCGTCGGCGCATCGACTTCGTGTTCGCCAGTCCGGATCTCGCGAAGGGGTGCCGGTCGGCGCGGGTGGATGTCGACGATGCCCGGGTGGGCCTCTACTCGGACCACTACCCGATCCGCTGCACCCTCGAGCTCGAAGCGTCCGGGGATTGATCCCGGAAGTCACCCGTTCGGCACCCCGCGGGGAAATCGATTCGGCGAAATCCGTCTGCGATCGACCACAGTCCCACCGGGCGGCCTCCGCGAACGAAAGCCCGCCCCGACGCGAGGTCGAGGCGGGCTGATGGTGTTGTTGCATGCGGTGTCGAGTCGACCGCGTTCAGTTCGGCGTCATCAGGCGACGGTTCGCTGTCGTCGGGACCGGACGCCGGCGGCGCCGATCGCGAGGGCGGCGAGGCCACCGAGTCCGGGGACGGCGCTGCTGCCGGCCGCTTGGTTCTGCCCGGCGATGATGCCCTCGTTCGCGACGTCGTTGTAGGCCCAACCAGTGACGGTGAAGGTGTATTCGCCCTCGGACATCGAGAGGTCATAGGCGATCCAACCGTAGTAGTTGTCGCCGCTGTCGTTGAACCTGAAACCGACGATTTCCCCGCTGCCGAGGGCGAGATTCCCAGTATTGCTAGTCATGGATCGGGCGGAAAACACCATGGAATTGCGAATGGAGTTTGGGCTGCCTGAAAAACCAGTGCCGATCGAGACGCCAGAATTCACCATGGAAAATTGAACACTGTAGGCTGAGAAATACACGGCGGCCGATCCACGACTAGACCACGATCCCTCCTGCGTGTTGGTTGCGTCGAAAAATACGCCGAAGATGTTGAACAGGGGCTCGCTCTGGTACGGAGAGATCAGCGTGCTTCCGCTGCTCGTCTGAATGTCAGCGCCGGCCAGGCCGGTCGCGGCCAGCGCGGCGGCGCCGCCGGCGGTGATGGCGTAGTTCTTGAGTCGTGAATCACTCATTGGTGTTTCTCTCTTCTCTACGGGTTGGAAGTGGTCGCTCCGAACGAACGGGGCGGGGGCCAATCTAACGCCACGACGCCTCTGAGGGGGTCCGCAAGTCGGTAAATGGCGAAAAACGCTTCGTCATTTCGTTTTGTGCCTTCGTGTTTCACGGGTCCCGATGCTGGTTCCGGAACCTGTTCCAACGGCGACGACGTGATTCGCAACTCGAGGTGAATGAACGCCTTACGGAATCAGTCCCAGCGGGCCGTCACTCGGCGGCATCGGGTTCCGCGGTGCGTCGCCCCAGGCCGCGTTGACGCCAGCATCGCCACCCGGGCCGGATTCCGGTTCCTTTGCCGGGAGTTTCCGGGCCGCGCGAGACGGTGTCGAAGGGTTGGCCACGTCAGCCCGAGGGATTCATCGCGACGGGGCGGCTTGCGGGACCGGCTTGATTTCCGCTGCCCAGTCGAACGCGAGGCGAAGCCAGTCCTCCATGTCATCGGTCAGTTCGGGATGTGGTGAGAACAGCAGCACCCGTCCTGCCCCGAATCCCACGCGGACGATCGCCGGAGTGTCGATCATCGTGGCGGGATCGGCCCCATTGCGTCCGACCCCGGTCCGGAACCACGCCAGAACGTCCACGGTGGCGTCGTTTTCCGGATCCTCACTCGGCCGCATCAGGGGACCCTGCCGAAACGCGATCTCACGCACGGACTCGGACTTGAGAAACGTCTCCCTGCCTTCCTCGGTCAACTCGATCGTCAGGATCGCGTTGCCGCGACGCCAGTGCTTGCGGTCATGACTGTCCATGGGAACCAGTCGGAGGCCCCAGGTGTAGTTGTCGAGGGCGAGATACGAGCCGGCGCAGACCCCGATGTACCCACCGCCCTCATCGACGAATTCGCGGACCTTGTCCCGCCCCGGTACGCCGAGCGCCTCGGCCTGCCCGCTGCCCGAACCCCCGGGAAAGATCACGGCATCGAACGCTTGGAGACAGCCTGCCCGGATGTCCTCCGAACCCAGGCGCTCGACCCGGCAACCGGGCAACTGTGCTTCGAAGCGACGCCCCTGGCTTGCGTTGCCGGCACCGGCTCCATCGAAGAGCGCGATGCGCGGCCTGGCATCTTCCGGGTCGACGATCATGTCGACCAGCGGTTCGGAATCGCCGCACATCCCGAGGGCGACCAGCCGGGCGGCCACCATTCGACGATGCTGGCGGCATCGTCGCGAGAGGGGTTGGTCCTTCCAGGTCGTCTCGAGGATGTGGGCTTCGGTTCCGAGGGCAACCGCCGCGGCCCGAGCGAGGCTCCCTGCCACCATCCCGTCCAATTCCACGAACCGACGTCGGGGGTCTTCGATTCCCTGGTTCGCCGCTCGGAGCATCAGCTGCTGGCCGGGATCGTCGACCTCGCGATGAGTGATGACGCTCGTACCCACGCTTTTCGAACCCGCGGCCCGAAATCCGTAGCCTTCGTGCAGGTCGAGGATCACGTCGGGGCTGATCGACTCGACGAACCTCCAGATCGCGGGGGCGGCGGAGCCGGTCGGTCTGACCTCGTCGTGGATCACTTCGAAGTGTCGATTGAGATCGCCTGCATCCCCGTCCATTCCCGGAATTCGCCGGGTGCGTGCAGCAAGGGCGGGAGGATTGGCGGCTGGAAGCACCACCAGTCGACCCCGGTTCACCGGCCAGGTCGCGATCTGCCGGGCCGCTCGATGGCCGGATGGTTCGTTCCCGTGCACCCCACCGATGACCAGCACCGTCGGGCCCGCGACTTCGCTGTCGTAGACGCGCCACCTCGTTTCAAACGGGGTACCGGATGCGATCACGCCTTCCGCGATCTCTTCGGCCTGGGCGGTCGTTGCGAACACCAACCCGAGGAACATGAGGTGAGCAAGGCGCGTCGCTGCGGTCATGGCAGCTCCTCTCGGGGATCGAGAAGTGGTCTGGAGCGGATGAGCGGGCTCGAACCGTCGGCATTCCGCGGGGAGAGCACCCGACAGACATCCGAAATCCGCCTCCCGTCATCAGGAAGGCGTCGTGAGTCTAGCGTTTGTCGCACCTTGGACGCCGACGCGTTCGACTCGAAGTGCGATCGAGTCGGGACTCCACGAACGAACGCCCGCCCCGACGCGAGGTCGAGGCGGGCTGGTGGGTTGGGTGCGGTGTCGATCCGAAACGATTCCGATCAGCGGGGATCGGTCCGCCGTGGCCGGGGTTCCGCCGTTTCGGCGTCGAGGTCGAACATCGACATGGCGAGGCGTGCATCGTCCTCGTCGAAATCGCCGTCGAGGTCGAGGTCGCCCGGTACGGCGGGGCGGTTGGTGATCTGGAGCGCGCTTTCCGCGTCCATGGTGATGGCGGTGGGGGCGTTTTCCTCGAAGCCGCAATCGACCAGAAGCGAGCTTCCTCTCTTGATGGTCATCGCCGCCCCTGATTCCGCGGCCGAATTCTTCCGGAAGAAGCACCGTGTCGCGGTGACCACGGCGTATTCGTTGCAGATCCCCCCGGCGATGTCGGCGACGTTCATCTGAAAGAGGCAATCGTTCAGGATCAGTACCCCGCCCACGACGTAGATCCCGGCTCCGTTCGTCGAGGTGTTTCCCACGAACGAGCATGAGTCCAGACGAGGCGATCCCGATCCGTAGTTGTACATCCCGCCTCCGCCCCCGCCCGAGGAATCGTCGGATGTGTTGTCGACGAACGCACACCGGGTCAGGATCGGACTGCAGGCTTTCCAGTTGGTCATGCCGCCTCCGACCGTCGGGGCCGAGTTGCCTTCCAGCCGGCAATCGACGAGGGTGGGGCTGCTCCCGTCGAAGTTGTAGATGCCACCGCCGCTCGACGCCCTGTTTCGAACGAATCGGGTGCGAACGAGGGTGGGACTGCTCTCCTTGTTGTACATGCCACCGCCGCGTCCGATGCACTGATTGTCGACGAACACGCAGTCGGTGAGGGTCGGACTGCTCGCCTTGTTGTACATGCCCGCGCCGTTGGTGTCCCGCCCGTTCCTGATCAGAAGATTGCTGAAGGCGGTGCTTGCCGATTCCCCGCGCTGGCATTGAATGACTCGATGCGATCCGCCACCATCGAGAATGCTGACCGTGTTGCCAGCCTCGTCGGTGGCTCCCTGCAGCGTGATCGCTTTGCCGAGGGTGTCGATCTGCTCACCTTCGTAATACGTCTCCGCCGAGAGCTGTATCACATCCCCATCACTCGCGACTGCGATCGCGGCATTGATGCTGGCGTAGTCGCACCCCTTGGCGCACACCGTGATCGTCTCCGCGGAAGCGGGTCCGATCATGCCGGCGAACACCAGGATTGACGTCAGCGCTCTGCGAATCATCTCTTTCTCATCTTTCTTATCTCCAGCCCATCCCCGAGCCGCCGTGCTTGGGAGTGGGTTGTTTTCGCAGGGCAGGGGATTCGGGGTCGCGACTTCACTGGCCTCACCCAGCCAGTCAGTCAGTCAGCAGGTGCAACCTCAACGGTCCCCTAATGCGGCGTCAAAAAAGATTGCCCACCCCCCGCCGCGTTGCTCAACTCATCATCCGACAGGTCCATGGGCGGGGCAGGCATCGTGATGTGCACGCAGTCGTCCGCGTTCTCAACCACCTTCACATCGATGCCGTCGGGGACATCCAGGCCGTGCTCCTTCAGGACGGCCTTGGGGGCAGCCATCAAGCGAGCCTTCAGGGCCTCATCCTTCCAGCACGCGGCAAAGAGCTCGGCGAGTTGGTTTCGTTGTTCAGTCACGGGTCGTTGCTCCAGGGGACCGCGCTTGAGGTCATCAGTCAGTCAGCACAGGAGTCAGCACCATAAAAAGGAGGCAAAAGGTCGTCCAACTCATCAGCGAAAAAACCCCCCGCCGCGTTGCTCAACTCATCATCCGAGAGGTCCCCGTGCCCGGCGGGCGGGGCCGGCAGGGTGATGTGCACGCAGTCGTCCGCGTTCTCCACCACCTTCACGTCCAGGTTGTCAGGCACCGGCATGTCGTACTCGGCGAGCACCGCCTTGGGATCCGCCATGAAGCGAGCCTTCAGGGCTTCGTCCTTCCAGCACGCGGCGAACAGTCGGGCCAGGGCGTTCTTCTGCTCGGTCATCGATCTTCTCCGTTGGAATGGGTGGCCAACATGAGGGGAGTCGGGGTCGCGGCCTCACCCACTCGGAAGGTCAGTCAGCAGGTGCAGGGGCGACTTGCGACCACGGCACATCCGGAGGGTAACCACGCACCGGGCCGTTGACCAGACGAAACATCCGATGCTGCGCTCGGATGGGATCTTCGAGCCATGATCGTCCTCGGACGGGGCGAGTGCGACTTGACGTCCTACCTGGCACCACGGCCGCCGAATGAGCGTTCGATCGACCGGCGAGATCATGCTCATCACTCGACCAGACCGCCGCCGGCGATGGTCGATCGCGTCATCACGGAGGACGGACACCCTCCCGACGACTCGATCCTCCAGGTCGTCGAAGAGACCCTTGTTCAAGAAAACCGCACGGTGG
>NYSY01000187.1 GCA_002683215.1 Planctomycetaceae bacterium | reverse complement strand
GCCGTCGTGTTCGTGGGGGACCAGCAGGCCGTCGTCCATCTCCTCGCCCCATCGAGAGATGGTGCGATACGAGAACCCGGCCGGGAGGTCGAGGATGCCCGCGGGATCCTCGACGAGGTCGCCGTAGCCTCGGGCCGCGTCCTCGAAGCCGAGCAGGTTCGCGGCCACCGCGTCCCGCAGCCCGAGGAAGCCGCCGGTGGTGGCGGCGGCCATCCCCAGAAAGGATCTGCGGTCGATTCTTCTCATGGGGGAAGCATTTCCCCGCGACGGCCGCGGATCAAGACGATCGGCGCAAAGTTTCGATGTGATTCGGGCCGGGACCCCCGGACCGTCATGGTTCCACGACCGACTGGGGGTAGACGAGGATCCGGTCGTGGGCGACGAGGACCATGTCGTCGGCACCGTCGCCGGTCACGTCGGCCACGAGCACCTGTCGCGGTTCGAACTCCCGCGGTTCACCGCCACTGAACATCTTGGTTTCGAAGATCGTGAAGCCGGTCATGGGGTGGAGTCGACCCCGGTCGCTGAAGCTCAGGATGTCGGCCATCTGGGTCCCCGCGTCGAGGGAGACGAAATCGAGCCGTCCGTCGGCGTTGAGGTCGCCGAGCCCGACTTCGTGGGGGACCTTCCGGTTGTCGTCCGGACGCCAGGAGCCGGTTTCGACCAGACGCGGTCGATCACCGTCGAGTCGCACCACCGCGAACGCGTCGTTGCCGACCAGCAGCAGATCATCATCCTCGCTCGAGCCGCCGAAGCCGCCGCGTTCGATCCGCACCGGATCGATGCCGCGGATCGCGATCTCGTCGGACACCGCCCAGCCACTGCCGGCCCGCTCGAAGATCAGCAGGCGTCGGCCTTCGCGATCGGCCGCGACGATCCGGTCGCCGAGGATCGCCACCGACACCAGCTTGGCGTCTCGATCGGCGTTCAACTGCGACACGACCGTCCATCCCTTCTCGTCGTCGTAGCGCAGGCCGCGGATGAAGTTGCGGTCCGCGACGAGGAGCTCCTCGGTGCCGTCGCCGTCGATGTCGAAGCGGCCGGTGTTCCCGGCGCCCGCGGCGCTGACCAGTCCGAACTGCGGCATGTCGTCCTTCTCGACGAGCGTGAACCCGTCGTCGCCGGCTCGAAGCATCATCATCGGCTTGTCCGCGGTGAACACCAGCAGGTCGGTTCGTCCGTCCTGATCGGCGTCGACGTCGAGCACCGTGTCCGGACCGCGGGTCGCGCGTCCGAGTTCGATGACCTGGGTCTCTCCGCCATCCAGGGCGAGCAGATCGAGGGAGAAGCGCTTGTCCTTGGAGGCGATCACCGCGAGGGCGGGACCGTCCTCGAGGTCGACGAGCTTCATCGCCACCGGGACGTCACCGGCGGGGAGGCGAAGCGCCTCCGGGAAACCGATGCCGTCGGGGCCGACCGTCGCCCGGCCCACCACGCCTTCCTCCTCGCTCAGCACGAAGACCTCCGCGGTGCCGTCGCCATCGATGTCGCCGGCTTCGACCGCGTCCGGGGCGGCGAAACTGGGCGAGGTCCGGCTGCCACCGAGACCTCGTCCGGGGATCTGCATCCAGGTGGCGACCGCGTTCTCCGCCCGGTCGGTGGCGATGACGTCGAGCAGATCGTCGCCGTCGAGGTCGGCGACGACCACGTCGCGCTTGCGCTCGCCGGGATCGGTGAACCCGTGGACCTCGAAGGAGGGCTCGCCACCCTCCTCGTCGTCCACGCGGAACTCGTGCACCACGAGCCGCTTGGTCGGGCGTTCGATCACCGCGAGCCTGGCCGCGTCCCGACCGGGCAGGATCACGCCTTCGGCTTCCGCGATCGGCGGCATCTCGAATCGGAGCTGCGGACCGAAGTCCTTCTTCGCGTCGACGCGGGACGCGAGCCAGATCCGGACCGGTGCTTCATCGTCGGCGGCGATGCCGGCGAGATCGAGCAGCCCGTTGCCGTCGAAGTCCTCCGCGAAGATCGCGATGATCCGGTCGTCACCGGCATTGAGATCCTTCGGCGGCGCGAGTCGGCCGTTCCGCTCGAGCGGCCAGATCTTGATCTGACCGCCCACGAGGCCGACGACCTCCAGCGGGCCATCCGTTCCGACGAGATCCTCGACCAGCAAGCCGTCGCGCGACACGCCGAGTCCGCGGACCCGGTTCTTGCGGAGCAGTTCGAATTCGCCGGGGGCGGTCTGCCGGTAGACGTGGATCGAATTGGGGCGGCCGCCCGCCACGATGTCGAGCATGCCGTCGCCGTCCACGTCGACGGCTCGAATCGCGCCGACTTCGAAGTTCACGGGGATCTCGATCCGCTCGAATCGCCAGTGCTCGGGGAGCTCGTTCGCGCGCCGCGGGGGTTCGGGTTCTCCCGGCACCGCGTCGGGCCGCTGACGCAGGAACTCGATGCGGCTCTTGTGGTTGTTCACGACCAGAAGGTCCTCGAGTCCGTCGGCGTCCAGGTCGGTCGACAGAAGCGGGCCTGCGTTCGGACCGACCGGAACGACTTCGAGGGGGTCGAAGCCGAAGTGGGCGGCGGTGTCCGCGTCCTGCGCCGTGGCGTCGATCGGGATCGATGACGTCGCAAGGGCCGCGAAGAGGGCGAGTGCGGGGGTCCGGGTCGGGTGAAGCGGGCTGGTCGAGCGAATCATGCGAATCATCCGAATCGTGAAAATCATGGGTCGAGGGCCTCGGGAGGGAGGGGCGGAGCACGGAACGGCACACGCGGGGCATCACCGCAAGACTGAAAAATCCGGATGAACGCCTCCGAGCGGTTTATAGTACTCGTCCTGACCAAGGAGTCTTCGAATGCCCACCAAGATCGTTCGGTTCTTGCTCGTAATGATCGCCTTCGCTTCTTTCGCGACGTTCGCGTCCGCCACGTCCGCCATGGGGACCATGGCCGTCGAACGGGGCGACGTCGTCCGTCTGAAGGACGGCGGAGAGGTCCGTGGCTCGATCGTCAAGCGCGACGACCGGTCGGTCTGGATCGACGTCGGCCCGACCGTGGTCAGTTTCGATCTCGACCAGGTCGAGGAGATCGTCTCGGGCGGCGGGAAGGAGATCCGCGCCGTGGACTCCGGCACGCTCTTCTCCGTCGCGGTCGACCCGATCGAGCTGAGCCCCAAGGAGCACGCGAAGATCCTCGGCCCCGCGGTGATCAAGGTGTCGACGCCGAGCGGCCTGGGATCGGGTGTGATCATCTCTCCCGACGGCTACGCCATCACCAACGCCCACGTCGTCCAGAAGGAGACGGCATTGCGGGCGACGGTCTGGTTCCTGCAGCCGGACGGGACGCTGAAGCGGACCGACATCGATGACGTCGAACTCGTCGCGGTCAACAACCATCTGGACCTCGCGCTCATCCGGATCACCAACCCCAAGGGCGAGCCGTTCCTCTTCGCGCCGGTCCAGGGCGCGGAGAAGCTCGACATCGGTCAGCCCGTCTTCGCCATCGGCAATCCGCTCGGCCTGGAACGGACCCTGACCCAGGGCGTGATCTCCACGACCCAGCGGAACTTCAGCGGTCTCACCTACGTGCAGACCGACACCCCGATCAACCCCGGAAACAGCGGCGGACCGCTCTTCAACACCCGCGGCGAGGTCATCGGCATCACCAACATGGGGATCGTCGGCGGCGAAGCCCTTGGATTCGCGATCCCGGCCCGCTACGTCAAGGACTTCGTCCGGAACCGCGAGGCGTTCACCTACGACCGTTCCAACCCGAACAGCGGGCACATCTATCACGAGCCTCCGACGCGTCGACTCCCGGGCGGGCCCGCGATCCTCGACGACGACACCGCCGGATCCTGAACGGCCCGAAATTCCCACTCCGTTCCGGCCAATGAAACCGGACGAATCACCACCATCGACTCCTTCGCCATCCACACCGGAAGCCAGCCATGAAACGCCGACGTCACACCAGCCTGCTCTTCGCCACCTTGCTGATCCCCGCGGGGGCGTCGCTCGCCCACGCCGCGGAGGACTTCACGATCGCCGATCTCGCCCCGGAAGGAACGATCTTCATCATCGGCGGCGACGGAACCGGTGAAATGTGCGCCAGGTTCGAGAACAATCCGCTTGGTGCCCTCTGGCGCACCGATACGGTGCAGGGCTCGATCGCGGAGTCGTTCGGCGAGGTGCTTCAGGACGTCACGTCCGGATTCGCGGCGGACGGCATCGATCTCGAAGGCATGAAGTGGCCCACGAACCTCGGCTTCGCGGTCTATACCGACCTCGACGAGGAGACCGGGCAGTCCCGCGCCTTCGTCCTGGGCTACGGGGACTGGGGTGCCGAGGCCGACGCCAACGGCCGGATGATGGAATCGCTGATGGAAAGCTGGCGGAAGTCCGACTCGATCGATCTCGACTCGAAGGAGATCCGTGGTCGGGAGGTCATGATCCTCGAGCAGATCTCGGAGGATGACGATCCGGCCGACGACTTCGGCGACATGGACGACATGATGATGATGTTCGGGGATCCCTCGGAGATGGCGCCGGATCTCGACACCATGTACGTGGTCAAGGACGGCGGCCGGATGCTGATGGCGAACGACCTGCTCGCGATCGACGACGCGCTCGCGATCTTCGACGGCGACGACGCGAAGGTGCTCGCCGGCACCGACGACTGGCGGACCTCGATGCGACAGCTCGGGGATCCCGAGGCCTACGTACTCCTTCGAACCGGTCCGCTGCAGGATCTCCTGGCCCCGATGTTCATGGGACCGCTCGGCATGGTCCAGCCCATGATCGGCGAGATGTTCGGCGACGTCCGCGGCTACGGCTTCGGGCTCGAGTTCCCCGAGGATCCGAGCACCGCCTCGATGGTGCTGACCGCTTCCATCCTGATGCCCGGCGACAAGACCGGCCTGCTCGGACTGATGCGGAATCAGGACGGCCTCGGGTCGCGGCCGCCGAAGGTCATCGGCGAAGACGCGGTCGCCTACGGTCGGATGAACGTCGACTTCGCCGGCCTCATGCCGCTCGCGAACCAGATCTCCGCCGCCATCCCGATGGGCGGCGAGGAAGTCGACATGATGCTCGAGCAGTTCGGGCCGATGCTGTCGCCGGCGTTCGAGTCGCTCGGACCCGCGATGCACGTCATGACCTTGAAGACCGGGAGCACGATGCTCATCCCGACCTCCGCGCCCGGCAAGGTCCAGAACATGCTCGCGATGTTCGGACCCGGCATGGAGATGCAACCTCGGGACTTCCTCGGCGAGACGCTGTGGACCGGTCCGGACGACGGCCCCAGCGCGTGCATCGCGGGCAACTGGCTCCTGCTCGGCGAAGCGGATGGCGTGAAGCAGGTCGTTCGTGGCCTCAACGCCGGTGCCGCCGACCAGCCGATCGCGGAGTTCGGTCGCTTCAACGACGCGATCGGCCGCATGCCCAAGGGCGACGTGGTCGGCTGGGGCTACGTCGACACCGTCGAGCAGTACGCCGCGACCCGCGAGAACCTCGATGGCATGATGGAGATGCTGGGCCAGCAGGACGAGTTCGCCCCGGAGATGCCTTTCGACGGTGGCGGTCTGATGGACGGCCTGGTCGACCTGACGGAGACCATGACGTCCCGTGAACTCTCCCGGTACGTGGGTCCGTCGGTGTGGAGCTTCTCCGCCGACGACGCGGGCTGGGTCTACCGGCAGTGGATCCTTCCGCCTGTCAACGTCGGCGGCTGATTCCCCGGGCGAGAGGTTTCACGGTGAACGAACATCGACGCTCCGCCTCCCGGCGGGGCGTCGTCTTCATGATGGCGAGGGCGCGGTGACCGGTGTGCGTTCGCACGACTCGATCAGTGCATCGACGGCGGCGTCGAGCCGGGCGGGTTCGAGGGCCCAGTGGTTGCCATGGCCCGCACCGCGGACCACTTCGACGCGTCCTTTTGGGGCCGCGTCACCGATCGCGACCCCGTCGGCGACGGGACTGATCGGATCGTGGTCCCCGAGGACCAACAGGGTCGGCACGGTGGTCTGCGCGGCAGCGGCCCGCGTGCTGCGTGGGCGTCGCCCGATCAGCCGGAGGCCCTGCACCGCGAGCCAGGCGATCGGCGTGGCGGGAAGCCCACGCAACCAGAGTCGTTGCCGGAGCGGTACCCGCAGCGTCTCGTAGGGGGCGACCGCGACGACGCCGTCGATGCGGTCGGACTCGGCGGCGGCGAGGATCGAGACGGTGGCGCCGAGGCTCCGGCCCACCACCACCACGGGGGTCGCCACCGGGGCGTCGAGGCGAGAAAGGAGCGTGGTCAGGTCGTCGACGTCGACGTCGCCGAGGCCGGCACCGTCGGGTTCGGCGTCTCCGTGGCCTCGAAGGTCGATCATCACGATGCGGGAACCGCGTCGCCGCCAGTCGCCGAGGTGAGGGAGCCAGGTCAGTCGGGAGCGGCCCCAGCCGTGGACGAGGACCAGCACCGGCCCGTGGTCTCGAAGGCCGGGGACGTCCCACACCGGAAGCCGGATTCCACCCGGGCGATCAAGCGTCCATTCGGAGAAGGGGGCGTCGACCTCGCCCGGATCGGAGGGCATGCCGCGGGCGAGCGCCCAGCCGGCGGTGCGTCGACGGGGATGGAGCGCCTCGCGCATGGTCGCGACGACCATGAGGGTGATCGTGATGAAGGCGGCGACGCCGAACAGGATGAGGAGTTCCATCTGCGGTCACCCTATCCGAGCTGGGGATGGGATGGTCGTGCGACGTTCACACGACGGATCGATGGATCACCGTGCCTCGAACATCCGGCGGTTGGTGCCGTCGGTTCCGATTCCGGCCGAGACGCGTCCCCCGCATCGAGGGCATCGGCCTTCGTAGCGGGTTTTCGCCGCGTTCCGGCTCAGTCGTCCGTACCGCTGGCAGCACTTGAACCAGACCATGATGAAGCGGCTGCCGGAAGGCGTCGCCGCTCGACGCGGCGCCGCCCCGGTCTGCTGCAGCCCATCGATTTCGATCCGATCTCTGGAATCCGCCATGGCGTCGTCCTCGGAGGCGTCCGTCACTCGGTGATGGGCTGTTCGCCACCGAGGCGACAGGCTTCGTCGATTCGGCCTGCGGTGGTCATGGCACGCTCGACGGCCGCATCGACTTCGGCCTCGATCGCCAAGGCGCGGGCCGCGCCCTCGTCGAGCCCGCGCAGGGATTCGAGATTCATCTCGACGTTCCAGCGGCCCGCTTCCGCCGCGACCGCCGCGAGCCTGCCTGCGATCGCCAGGTCGCTTCGAAGCAGTCGGCTGGACCGTCCGACGAGTCGGGCCGCGAGATCGACGGCTTCCGCCGCGTTCATCACCAGTCGGTGCGGGGCCTCGATCGCACCCTCGACCGCCGTCGGCCAGCCCGCGAGGCGTCGGGGATCGTCGGCCTCGAGCGGCCAGAGGGCGGCCAGCGACTCGAAGGCGCGGGCGTCGAGGTCGGCGAGTTCGAGGGCGGTCTCGCGGATCCCACGGAGGCGTCCCCCGGCTTCGGCGAGGGTCGACTCGAACGCCGCGAACTTCTTCTTGCCGTGGCTGAACGCGATCACCATCTCCGCGAGCCCGGCCGCGTGCGCGAGCATCGATCCCGCCGCCGCGCCGCCACCGGGAACCGATCGTCGTGATGCGAGCGACTCGGTGAACGCCGCGAGCGTCGAATCGGCGAAGTGGGCGGATGGTTCGATCATTGGCGGATCTCGCCTCCGACCCCGGCGCCGAGGGAGGCGGTGATCGTCCCGATCTCCGGATCGATCTCCTCGTGCCGAAGCGTTCGATCGGTCCCCCGGAACCGCAGTCGCAGGGTGACCGCCTTCCGGCCGGTCGGGAGGTTGCGACCGCGGAACACGGTGACGAATTCGGTCGCTTCGAGCGATGCCGGACGGTTCGAATCGATCGCGGCCTCGATGTCGGCCCATCGCACCGCCTCCTCGACGAGGACCGTCAGGTCGCGGTCGATGGCGGGGAACGCCGGCAGCGTTTCCGCCACGCTCTCGGGGGGCCAGGTGGCGAGCGATGCGGCGATTCCTTCGGGCGCCAGTTCGATCTCCGCGGCGACGACGGCGCGGTCGTGACCGAAGCGGGCCGCGGTCTTCGCATCCACCACGCCGATCGAACCGACGGCGCGTCCGTCGAAGTGGATTTCGGCGGAGGGCTCGCAGCCCGCGAAGGTGGTCTCGGGATCGACGTGGACCCGGTCGGTGCCGACGATCCGCGCGATGCGATCCACCACGGTGCGGAGAAACGCGAACGCGGCCTGCCCTTCCGCGGTGGCGTCCCGTGCGTCGACGCCGGCGGGCGGGTCGACGACCAGTCCGAGGAGCCGTCGTTCCCGGTGCACGCCTTCGTGCTGATCGAAGACCGAGGCGGTCTCGAACAGTCGCACCTGGGTGGTGCCGAGGTCGTGGTTGTGCGCCGCGACCCGAAGCAGGCTGGGGACGAGGCTCGGACGAAGCACGGGCTCGCCGCCCGCCCGGTCGTCCTCGACCTCGAGCACGCCGCGGTCGGTGGCGAGGAACGCGTTC
>NYSY01000186.1 GCA_002683215.1 Planctomycetaceae bacterium | reverse complement strand
TCGAAATCGCTGCACCACGGGGGAGGCCTCCATGCCATCCGTCGTGTTTCACGGGTTGTCCCGGCCTCCAGGCCGCGTTCGTCATCCTGACAAGCGCCCCGGACCGGTTTCCCTTTCGGCGGCCGGGAGTGGAATCCGGCCGCCGAAGGGTGAGTCACACCCGCACGTTCTTCACCTCGTCGTACGCATCGACGAGCTTGTTTCTGACTGCGAGGAGCATCCGGAAGGCGGTATCCGCCGTCTCCGTCGCGACGATGACCTGGTCGAGGGAAGCCTCGCCCGTCACCGCATCGATCTTGACCTGCTCCGCATTCTGCTGGAGCCGGTCGACTTCGGCGATCTGATTCATCAGATCGGTCTTGAAGTCGGCACCACCGACGGCGCTCCGGCCGTTGGCGGGCGTACCAAGCCCTTTCACACCGGGGGCGGCGACGCCCTGGGTCGGGTTGTTCGAGACGAGTCCGAGCGGATCACTCATGACGGAAGTCCTGAAAGGGGGAATCGATCATCACGCAAGAACGCGAAGACCTGCATCGATCATCGACCGGGTGGCCTCCACGGCCTGAATGTTGGCTTCATACGCTCGAAGCGCCTCGATCCCGTCGACCATCGCGGTCGCGTAGTCGACCGCCGGGTAGTAGACGAACCCGTCCTCCCGAGCGGCGGGGTTGTCGGGATCCTTGACCGGATTGAACATGGGGAGCCGATCGACCCCCGCGACGTGGACGCCGAGTGGATTCCCGGAATCGGGGTCGCCAGCCTCGAATCGGACCTGCATCACCTCGAACTCCGGAGTCCGCTGGTTGGCGAGGTTGGCCGTGACCGCGTCCATCCGGACCCGTTGGGCCTGGAGACCGGAGCCTGCGATTTCGAATGCGCCGTAGATGCTCATGCTGAATGCTCCACCATCTTGGAGTCAATGCCTGGGAAGTCAGGGTCGTTCACGAATCGCCGCCCGAAGGATGTCATGGGACTTTCGAAAGAGCTCGCTGGCGAACCGGAACGTCATCGCGTTCTCCGTCAATCCCTGCATGAGCTGTTCCAGATTGCGGTCGTTCCCATCGTGATAGAGCAGATCGTCCCCCCGCTCCACCGGGCGAAGCTCGATGGAACGGTCCGAGAAGCGGATCCCCGCCCGATCCTCGAACCGGCCCGCGCCCCGCGAGACCGCATCGATTCCCGAGCGTTCCCGGTTGCGAGCCTCCCGCATCGCCGCCTGGAACTCGGAAACCGGCACATCACGAGTGCGATAGCCCGGGGTGTCCAGATTCGCGATGTTGTCCTGGAGGAGCTCGTTCCGCTTCCACGAGAACTGCATGAGCCGCTCGAGATAGGGGGTGGCACCCGATCCTTCAATGCCGCCGCTGCTCATCGATCACCTCCATGGCACCGCGCAGATTTCACCTGAAGAGGCCGATCCTGCGCGAGGTGCCGAGTTGAAATTGCGCGGCTCACCATCAAAGGTCGGCCTCCACGATCTGATCTTCCTTCCACTTCTTCAGCTTCAATCCGAGCGTTCGGACCCCGATGCCAAGGGCCTTCGCCGACCGCTGCCGATGGCCGCCATGGCGGCGCAGGGTGGCGACGATGGTCTCCCGCTCGATGTCTGCAAGCGTGAGTTCGCCGTCGCAGGCCAACCACGCCTGGGCGGTGCCGATCGCCTGGTCACCCTGCTTGACCTCGGTGGTCGATGCCGAGAGACCGGACTGCACCCCGCCGATCGCAGCCGATGGATCCGCACCCGCGGCGAGCCACGGGGCGATCAGCGAACCCGGGATCTCGTCGGTCGCGGCGAGCACCGAGGCCCGCTCGCAGATGTTCTGAAGTTCCCGAACGTTGCCGGGCCAGCCGTACCGCTCGAGCACCGAGACGGCGTTTCGATCCAGCGACCTCGCGGGACGCCCCTCCCTGGCCGCCACCGCGTGAAGGAAGTGCGATGACAACGATTCGATGTCCTCGGCCCGGTCCCGCAACGCCGGCATCTCGATCGGAAGCACGTTGAGTCGGAAGAACAGGTCGCCCCGGAACCGCCCCGCATCGACCTCGGCCGCGAGATCGCGGTTGGTCGTCGCGATCAGGCGGACGTCCACGGTCTGCGTGGCGCTGGACCCGACGCGTTCGAAACTTCGTTCCTGAAGCACCCGAAGGAGCTTCGCCTGCAGCTCCGGCGGGATCTCGCTGATCTCGTCGAGCAGCAGGGTGCCGCCGTCGGCGAGTTCGAACCGCCCCTTTCGAAGCCGGTCCGCGCCGGTGAAGGCCCCCTTCTCGTGACCGAAGAGTTCGCTCTCGAGCAGACTCGCGGAGAGCGCCGCGCAGTTGATGGCGAGGAACGGCGCGTCACGCCTCGGACTCGCCGCATGGATCGCACGGGCCGCGACCTCCTTCCCGGTTCCGCTCTCACCGTTGATGAGCACGGTGCCGTGGCTGTCGGCGATCTTTCCGAGCCGCTCCCGCACCTCGGTCATCGCGGAACCGCCCCCGATCATGTCGTCCGAACCGGCGGCGGGCGCCGCCGGCGGCACCGCGGCCCGCAGGACCTGGTTCTCCGTCCGCAGCCGACCGTGCTCGATCGCGCGATCGACGGCGATCATGAGTTCGTCCCCGCTGAACGGCTTCGTCACGTAGTCGAAGGCGCCCTCACGCATCGCCTCCACCGCGGTCTCGATGGTGGCGTAGGCCGTCATGAGCACCACTGGAAGGTCCTCGTCGATCCGACGAATCGCCGCGAGGAGCTCGATTCCGCTCATCCCCGGCATCTGGAGATCCGTCACGACCACCGCCGGCTTCTTTTCGGCCAGCTTGGCCAGCGCGGTCTCGCCGTCATGGGCGCCGACGACCGCGTGCCCCTTCCTCCCGAGGATCGTCGCGACGCTGTCACGCATCATTTCCTTGTCGTCGACTACGAGAATCTTCGCCATCCATGGCCTCCATCAGGTGTCAAGACCCGAATCGTTCCTGTGATCTCAAGCCGCGCCTCGGCCCGAGTTGTCCCTGACCCGCCGCCGCACGGCGCCTTCGAGGGATCGCCCATCCTCATCTTCCGCCGTCGCATCGTCGCCTGACGCAACGCCGGCGATCGGCAGTGAAAGTCTCATGATCGTCCCCGGTTCGGCATCGAGCACGTCGAGCCGACCGCCATGGGCGTCGACGATCCGGTGGACGATCGCCAGGCCGAGGCCGGTCCCCTCCGCCCGCGTCGTGAAGAACGGATTGAACATCCGCTCCCGCACCTCGCCGGGAATGCCCGGACCGGTGTCGCGGATCTCGAAGACCGCATGCCGTACCACGCCACGGTCGGGATCCCGCAGTTCCCGCCCGTCGAGCGTGATCTCCAACCGACGCGGACCATCGACGTCCGACATCGCCTCGCACGCGTTGCGGACGAGATTCAAGAGCGACTGTTCGAGCAGCGATGCGTCGGCGACCAGCCCGACCTCCTCGTCGATCGAAAGATCCACGTCGATTCCGTGGGCATCGACCAGATCCTCGGCGTGGGCCACCGCGGCGACCACGATCTCCGACGGCCGGACCGCGTCCGGCCGGACGCGGGTGTCCCGCGCGAAGGACAGGACGTCGCCGACGATGAGATCGAGCCGCGACACTGCGCGGGAGACGCGGCCGCAGAGTTCGAGTTCGCCGGGCCGGTCCGCGAGATCCTCGGTCAGCACTTCGAGGTTCAAGGCGATCGCGCCGAGCGGATTGCGGATCTCATGGGCGATGCCCGCCGCCATCTCACCGAGCGCCGCGAGCTGTCGCGAGCGACGAAGCCGTCGGTGCGTCTCGTCGAGTTCACCCTTGAGCGACGCCACCTCGTCGCGAAGCGAGGCATGGGTCGCCTCGAGCCGACTCGTGACGTCGTTGAAACTCTGCATCAGATCGGCGAAGTCGTTCGCGTCGATCGGCGCGGAGGCGCGGGTGTCGGCCAGGTCCGTGTTGGTCTCGATGATGCTCATCAGGCCAGGTCCGCCAGATCTCGTCGAGGCTCGGTGGATTCCGGGCTCCCCGATCGGTAGGCCCGCCCCACCCGACCGGCGAGGGTGATCTTTTCGAGTTCGATCCTCGATCGTTCGCCTTCGGAACGAGCGAGTTCGAGCGACTCCGCGTCCCGGGCCTCGATCTCGGAGGCGATTCGCTCCGCGACGCCGAGGCGTTCGAGCAGCCCGCCGTCCATCGTTCCCGCAGCCTCGCGGGCCAACGCCTCGAACGCGGCCGCGTCGCCCACGAGCGACTCCACGATCGCGGTGCGTTCGGTGAGCATCCGATCGAGTCCGGCGAAGTGCTTCCGACGGATCGCCTCGGACTGACGGGTGGCCAGCGCCAGCACCGTCTCCAGCCGTTCAATCCGTGATTCGACGGCCGTGCGGAGGCTTTCCGTCACCGACCGGGTCTGGGATGCGTGGTCCTTCATCCGGCACCTCCCCCGCCGCCCGGCGGAAAGAGGCGGAGCCATCGGTCGAGGGAGCGGCTTCCACCGCCGACGAAAAGGTCCGGCCCGTGACGTTCGAGCCGATCCGCCCAGCCATCCTCGACCACGCCGTCGGTCCGCCGTCGCTGCTCGATCCGCTGAAGTTTGATCCGCGCCCGACGGGTGGCCTTGCTCGCCATCTCCGCGTCGCCGATCCGGGAAGCGAGGTTCGCCAGCGAGACCAGCGCCTCCACCGCGACCGGCTCCTCCGCGAATCGCTGCTCCACCTCGCGATAGACCGCGATCGCCGCGTCCACCTCCCCGAGCCGCTCGCGAACCGTCCCACGCTGCAGTCCCGCCACCCTGAGCAGGTGACGCTGCAACGGCGAAAGCAACGGCGGGTCGACGCCGTCGAGGCGGCCCACCACGCCTTCGAACCGCTCGAGCGCACGCATCAGGGCCGAACGACGCGAGATCTCGAGCTCCGCGCGATACCCCGGAGAAATCGGCGAGTGCTCGAGATCCCGGGTCGAATCATCATCAAGCTGGCCTGCGAGCCGTTCCGCCCGGTTGAGCCAGGCGACGCCGGCCAGCGCCGAGGCCTCGCCCCAGCGTTCGTCATCGGGATAACGATCGAGCCAGGGCTCGAGCCCTTCGACCGCTTCAAGCCACCGCTCCTGGCCGACCAGGAGTCGTCCGAGATGGAACGTGGCGTCGCGATAGTCGAGGGAACGGGGATCGACCTCCCGCCCTTCGAGAAAGTCCCGCAGCAGACGCTCGGCCTCCAGCGACCCACCGCTTCCGGGCATCGCGAGCAGGGCGCGGGCGAGGCCGACCTTGGCACGCGTCCAGTACCCGGACTTCTCCTCCGGCCTCGCTTCGCCTTCTTCGAGGAGTCGCCGATACCAGACCCCCGCCTCCTCGTATCGCATCATGCCGTGCAGGCCCAGCGCGACCCGGTACATCGCTTCGGGACGATTCTGATGGTCCGCCTCGCCATCCACGAACCGCTCGTAGAGTTCGAGGGCCTTCCGTGGGCGACCGGCGGTGTCGTACAACTCGGCGGCCTGCCAGAGCAGATCGCTCCGGTAGGTCGCGGACGGCGTGAGCGTGTCGATTTCGAGCACCGCTTCCGCCGCGGCGACCAGATGCCCGTTGGCCTCGATCCGAGCCGCGACCGGAATCGCCTCGTACGAGACGTCACGAAGATCAACGCCGTCGAACCCGGGGCCGACCGCGAGCTCCGCCGAACGCCGGTGCGCGTCGACGACCCGCGACAAGGCCTGCATCCGTGCGGACGGATCATTCCCGAAGCGGACGGCGAACACCGCAAGATCACGCGCGATCGACACGACTTCCATCTCGGCCGCCCGATCGGTGACGACGGCCGCATGAAGCATCACTCGATCCGACGCCCGGATCGCGGCCAGGGCCGCCTCCTCGAGCACGGATGTGGAGAACGAGGGATTGCCGCGCACCACGACGGCGGCATCCGAGAATTCACGGATCGCGACCTCCGGATCACCGACGATCGCCGCCAGTTCACCAAGCCCGATCCTCGCCGCCAACCGCTGGTGAGCCGTCACCTTCGGCACGGAGAAGACACCGGCGAATCGGCGCCTCGCCGCCTCGAACTCGTCACGAGCCAGGTGCAGACGCCCGAGCGAGATCAACGCCTCCGCGGCGACCGGCGCCGTCGAGCCGAGGTGGTCGACGACGAATTCGTAGCGTTCCGCCGCCGGAATCGGCCGGCTGGCCGCGAGGTACGCATGACCGAGGAGCACATGGAGTTCCGCCCAGTCGACCATCACCCCGGGAGCCTGCTCGGACGCGCCTTCCAGACGCTGCATGTCGACGATCATCGCCGGCACCAGCCCCGAAAGATCCCCCTCGCGGATTCGGAGCCTCGCTCTGAATCCGACGGCCCAGGACTCGATCGCGAGACCGGGGTCCTCGGCGAGCAGCGCATTGACGGCCGCCGCCAGCCCGGCCGGCTCGATGCCCGCCTCGAGATCCCGAAGCAGCGCCCGCTGCATCAACGCGTGCCGTCGGGTGCGGGCATCGGTCGCGATTCCGACGTCGCGTGCGTCGAGCAACGTACCGAACCGAGCCGACGCATCCTCGAAACGGTTCGCGTTCGCCTCGGAGATGGCGAGGTGATGACGCTGCCGCTCCGAAAGCTCGGCCCCGGCCCGCGATGCCTCGAGGTAGGCGTCTGCGATGCCCGAAGCGATGTTCGGAGTGGCGACCTCGATCGGCGCGTGCCGGGCCACGAGGCAGTCCGCGATCAAGAGCCGATGCCACGAGCGGTGCGGAATCATCGATTCCTGCATGGGATCGACGTCCGCGACGATCGCGGTGGCGGCCTCGAGATCACCCTGGGCGAGCAGCGATTCGGCGAGCCGGAGCTGGGCGACGGGATCGATCTCCGCCGCCTGGAGGTTGGAACGATGCCAGAACGCGGCCAGGATCGCGACGAGGGACACCGCAATGACCGGAAATTGCCAGGCGCGGCCCCGAACGGCATCCGGTTCCCCCGTCACGTCGATCGACGCGGGGTCGGGGGTTGGACCTTCGGCCTCGGGGGCCTTTGATTCTGCACGATCGTCCGTCACGAGATCCTCTCATTCCGCACCCGAAACCCTGCATGCAGGGCACCGAGGCGC
>NYSY01000185.1 GCA_002683215.1 Planctomycetaceae bacterium | reverse complement strand
GTTCTCCTCCGCATCGGTCACGATCTGGGGCATGCTGGTCCCGAGGTACGGTCCGAACCGCTCCACGTAGACGTCGGTGTGAAGTTCCTCGATCGGGGGCTCGGGCGAGGCCTCGGCCCAGGCGATCGATTCGCGGACCAACAGCTTCTGCTCCTTGCCGAGCGCCTTGAAGCCGGCTTCATCGAGCAGGCCGGCCTCGTACATCGCGTCGCGAAGCCGGGTGATGGGATCGTCCGACTCCCACTGCTCCTCTTCGTCCCGGGTCCGGTACTTCCGGGGATCCGACATCGAATGCCCCTTGAAGCGGTAGGTCTTGAGGTCCACCATCGCCGGCCGGCTTTCGGCCCGTGCGGTGTCCGCGACGTCCTTCATCGCTTCATAGACGTCGATGACGTCCATGCCTTCGATCTCATATCCGCGAAGACCGCATCCCTCGCCCTTCGCGATGATGCGGTTCGACATCGAGGTGCCCCGTTCGATCGAGGTCCCCATCGAGTAGCCGTTGTTCTCCACCACGAAGATGACCGGGACGTCGAACAGGCTCGCGAGGGTCATCGCCTCGTAGAAGGCGCCCTGGTTGAGCGCCCCGTCGCCGAGGAAGCACAGGGTGACGTGTTCGCTGGTTCCGCCGTCGATGACTTCGTCCTGGTACTTCTTGGCGAAGGCGAGCCCGGCGCCGAGCGGGGTCTGCGCTCCGACGATGCCGTGCCCGCCGAAGAGGTTGTTCGGCTTGTCGAACATGTGCATCGACCCGCCCTTGCCCTTGGCGCATCCACCGATGCGTCCGAACATCTCGGCCATGCAGTACTTCGGGTCCATGCCCCGCGCCAACGCGTGGCCGTGATCGCGATACGCGGTCACGATCGGGTCGGCGTGTCGGACGGCCGCGGTGCAGCCGACCGCGACGGCCTCCTGGCCGATGTAGATGTGGCAGAAGCCACCGATCCTCTTGTCCTGATAGGCCTGCATCGTCCGCACCTCGAATTCGCGGATCAGCAGCATCTGACGAAGCCACTCATTCAGCTGTTCAGGGGTCGCGGAGGTGCGTTCGGCCAGCGGACGTAGGCCGCCGGCGGCGGTGCGAGCAGGGTCGGTCACGGAGGACATCCAGTTTCTCCGGGCGGAGTCGGTGACGGGCGGCGAAACGCTGTCGGTCTCGCGAATTCATGATTATGGCCAGCACACGGGCCCGCGGCAACCTCGAACCGAGCCGCTTTCGCCGGCTTGGAACCCGGGCCGGGATGTCCGGAATCCGGGGAACGACGCCACCGGCTCGAATTGGAACACCGCAGCAACACCCCGAAGTGCCCGTCCGACCCTCCGGACCTCAGTTCGAGGCGACCTTGTCCTCGTCCGCGGGTTCCAGAAGTCTGGCTCTGAGCAGGAGAAGCGCCGTTTCGAGCTGGGCGTCGATCCCGTCCTCGATCAGGGTCCGAGGATCCGGGCGATCGGCCGGATCCCGTTCCGCGTCCCAATCCGCGATCAGGTCGGCCGACCTTCGAAGGTCGTATGCCTGCTGATTCTGCTCGGGCGTCATCGACACCGTGAGGTCGGGATTCACCCCCCAGTCGTCGTCGCCCTGCGTCTTGTGCACCAGTCGGCCACGTTCCTCGCCCGGAACCGGCGGCAACGCGTAGTACTGGGTCGTCAGCTTCAGGGCGGCCTGGCCGGTCCGGTCCGACACGTCGTGCAGCGACTGGACGCTCCCCTTGCCGAAGGTCCGTTCGCCGACCACCACCGCCGCCTCGTGCACGTCGAGGCATCCGGAGACGATCTCACTCGCACTGGCCGAACCCTGATTCACCAGCACCACGAGCGGCAGGCCCTTGAGGAACGCCATCTGCGGCGTCGCGGGGCGGCTCCAGACCGTGATCCCGTCGCGATCCTCGCAGGAGACGATCTCGCCATCCTCCACGAACAGGTTGGAGAATCGAATCGCGCTGTCGAGGAGGCCGCCGGGATTGAACCGAAGGTCGAGGATCAGGCCACGGAGGTCCCGGGTCGCCCGCATCTCGTCCACCGCGACGAGGAAGTCGTTGAAACTGTCGTCGTTGAACGAGGTGAGACGGATGTATCCGATGCCCTCGTCGGGATCGATGAACCAGTCCCAGCTGGGAGTCCCCTCCTCGTCGAGTGACTTCTTGAACCACCCGTTCACCGACCGGATCTTGATCCGGTTGCGAACCAGCGGAACCTCCAGCGGCTGCTCCTCGCCCTCGCGACGGAGCGACAGGAGGACCTCCTCCCCTTCGGGTCCGGTGATCTCGTCGACGGCTCGGGTGAGACTCCACCCGGTGGTCGGGATTCCGTCCACCGCGACGATTCGATCGTTCTCGAGCACGCCACCGCGCGACGCGGGCGACCCCTCGAGGGGGTTGACGATCATGATCTCACGCTTGTCGTCGTGACGGATCATCACGCCCACGCCGACGAAGTCTCCCTGAACCTGCTGCTGGAACCGACGAAGCTGCTCGGGCCAGATCACCTGCGTGTACTGGTCGGCGTAGGCGTCCTCGAGCCGGTAGGTCGCGCCCTCCGCGAACTCCCGGAGAATGACCTCGTCGGGAACCTCGATGGAATCGCGATTGCCCTCGAGCAGGGCCCGCATGATCCGGTGGTAGTCCTGCCGCGACACGTTGGCCGCCGGCAGCTCGGCGAGCGACGCCCGCGCCGCCGACACCACCTTCCGCCAGGCCTCGACCTGGGTCTGATCGGCCAACCCCTCGAAGTTCTCGGCGAGCTGATCGGTGGTCGAGAAGATCTCGACCGCCTCGAGGCCGCCGTCGAGGAGCGGCTTCCATCCGCAGTTCGAGACATGTTCGCTGGCGGCGGTGCGGAGCGAGGCCCGGACCATCCGTTCGGAGATCCCGTTCAACGCCTCCTTCCAGTCCTCCGCGAAGGCCTCGTTGAATTCGGGGAATTCCGTCTCCGGCTCGAGCCTCGCCATGTTCCGGGCTCGGAGCTCGTACAAGGCCCGCGGCGCGTACCGGGCGAGCAGCCCGATGCGGCGGTTGACCTCTTCGAGCCTCGCCTCATAGTCCGCATGCACCGCCTTGCGGTCGGTGTCTTCGTGAAGCGTTCGAAGCCGGAACAGGATCTCCTGCACCCTCAACCAGTCCCGCTCGGTGCGTGCGACGGCCTCCACGGCCTCCGCCTGCTTCACCAACGCCTTGATCTCCGTCGCCTCGAGTACCGCGTCCCAGTCGTCGGACAGCGTCTGGAGCCGGACCGCCGCCGTGAGGGCCGACGTGACGTCGCCTTCGGCGAGCTTCGCTTCGAGCTCCTCCAACGCCTCGCGACGTCCGGCGTCGCGATCGTCGTCGGACTTCGCATCGTGCCCGTCCCGGGCGGCGAGCGCCAGACGGAGTTCCTTTCGCGAGCTCGCGTCCGCATCGGACGGCAACGCGGCGAGATGGAATTCCACCGCCGCGTCATCGCCGTCGATGGCGGCCTCCCAGAGGCTCGCTCGCCAGGCCTCGACCGTCTCGGGGACGGCCGGGGGATCCTGCCCCAGGGCACTCGACGACGTGGCGGCCGCGAGCATCAGCCCGGTGATCAGGAATCGGACAGGGACGGGGCGTCGATCGAACATGCTTGAAATCCTCGGATACTGGTCTGGATCCACGTCGTCAGGCGAGCCGGGTCGCGGGCGATCCCCGCGGGCCGCTCCGGGTCATCATCGAGCCGGAACCACCTTCGATTCAGCCTCGGAGCGCCAGACTCCTTTTTCATACCCTACCGAAGCCGGAAAGTTCGCACGGCCCGGCAAGTTGGGATTCTTATCAGACACCGGACCGGATTCAAGCCGAGGAGCATCTCACCACATGACCCGGCGTCGATGGACAAGAACGCCGGCCACCAGCAAGGGGCCGGCCGGGTGCGGCGGGTGCGACTACGACCTGCGTGGCATCCCGGTCGGCGGCCGATGCCCCGAGTGCGGCACCGTCGTTCCCGAACCACCCGCCGCCCCCGCCGTCGACCGCGGTCGTCCCGACCACCGGGATTCCGGACTCCACGTCGTGGCCGCGTGCCAGTATCTCGCGATCATCCCGATGTCCGGACTCCTGCTACCGGGGTGCGCCGGACCGACGCTCGGCGTGATCTCGGTGTTCGGCCCCGTCGGGCGGCTGGTCGCCCTGCGATCCGGCTGGCGTAGGAGTCCCCTCCGCGAAATCGAACCCGAGGGCCTCGGTCCGCTGCTCCATCGGCTCGCCGCGGTCGAGACCTGCTTCGCGGTCGCCTATCTCGCCGTGATCATCGGCCTGCTCCCGGACCTCGCCGCGTTTCCAATCCTGACGGCATACGCGGTCATGGCGACCATCTCGGTATCGGTGACGAACTTCAGGCTGAGCCGCATCTTCGACGGCTGGGAGTTCCAACTCCCCGCCCTGCTCGCCCGGCTCGGCTTCGGCGCGGGATGTCTCGCCGGCCTGTCCACCATCACGATCATCGCGGTGTGGATCGCCCGCCCGAATCCGGACATCACCGCCATGCTCGGGGTGATCGGGGTGGCATTCGGAATCATCACGTCGCTGCTCGCGGTCTTTGCCGCCCGCGACGGGATCGGGCGGGTGGAGGCGGTGCTGATCACCGACCTGATCGAGGCGCACGCGGAGGAGATCGGGCGGGAACCGATCCCACTCGCGGACCGGTTCCGCTCGCCGCGCGTCTCGGATCCGCTGCCGATCGAACCCGAGCGTCCCCCGGTCCGGAAGGATCTCGAGTAGCCGCTGATCAGCGGCCGTCGAACGCGTCCTCGGCGAGATCGATCGCCCGCCCGAGGGCGGCGGCCTTCGCCACCGTCTCCTCCCACTCCGCGGTCGGCGAGGAATCGAGCACCACGCCCGCCCCCGCCTGGAGATGCACCGTCCAGCCGAACCCGTCGGGCACGGCCGGAACGACCATGGTTCGAAGGGCGATCGCGACGTCGAGATTTCCATCGAGGTCGAGGGCACCGATGCCGCCTGCATAGGGGCCGCGCCGAACCGGTTCGAGCTCGTCGATGATCTGCATCGCCCGAACCTTCGGCGCCCCACTCACGGTGCCCACCGGCAGTGTCGCGCGGAGCGCGTCGAGCGCATCGACGCCGGGACGAAGCCGGCCGGTCACCACGGAGCCGATGTGCATCACGTGGCTGTAGCGTTCGACCTCCATCACCTGCTTCAGGTCGATCGATCCCGCGTCACAGATCTTGCCGAGATCGTTCCGACCGAGGTCGACCAGCATCACGTGCTCGGCCCGCTCCTTTTCGTCCGCAAGCAGTTCCGCCTCGAGCGCCCGATCCTCCACCTCGTCGCGGCCGCGTCGACGCGTGCCCGCGAGCGGGCGATTGACGACGTCGCCATCGCGGACGCGACAGAGAATCTCGGGACTCGCGGCGACCAGCATGCAGCCCCGGGCCTGGAGATAGATCTGGTACGGGGACGGATTGACGATGCGAAGTGCGCGGTAGAGATCGAACGGATCCGCCCGCGTCCTTCGTTCGAACCGCTGGCTGAGCACGACTTGAAAGGCGTCCCCGGCCCGGATGTAGTCCCGGACCCGTTCCACCGCGGCTTCGAATTCGGGCCGCGACATGCTCGAGTCGCTCGGCGGTTCGGGCGGCCGGTCCAGATCGAGGTCGATCCGCCCCGGCTCCAGACGGACCGTGTCGTCGAGCATCGCCTCGACCAACGCATCCGCCGCCGTTCCGGCCGCGATCGTCGCGGCCGCCGGATCACCGTGTTCCTCGACCGACTCGGTCGCGATCACGAAGACCGTCTTCGCAACGTGATCGAAGACCAGCACCCGGCCGTACAAGCCCATGTGCAGATCGGGAAGATCGCGATCGTCGACGGGGGCGGACGCGAAGTCGAGCTTTTCGGGTTCCGCCCATCGGGCGGTGTCATAACCGGCGAAACCGACGAAGCCCGAGCGGAACGCATCCTCCGGCGGCGTCGCGCCCACCGGTCGGACCGGGGCCGCCGCGGCCGACAGCGTTCGAAGCAGGTCGAAGGGATCGATCCCGGATCGGTCCTCGACCGCCGTTCCGTCAGCGCCGTGTCGAATCACCTCGAGCGTCGACGCCCGGGCGATCACCTCGAGGCTCGGCCGCACCCCGATCAGCGAATACCGCCCGACACCGCCCCCCTGCTCGACGGATTCGAAGAGAAAACTCGGTGCCGCCCGATCATCGGGGGCGACCAGTCGTCGATACGCCAGCACGGGCGTGAGCTGGTCCGCGAAGATCCTTCTCGTGACCTGGATCGATCCGGAGGTCGACGAAGCATGATGGTTCGAGGCTGGATCGGACTCGGACACGATGACGGGCTCCGGGACGTGGGGTGATCCGACCGACCAAGTCTACCGCCCGGCCACGATGGTCCGCATCGAGGCCCGGCGCCGGCGTGCTACCATCCGGCGGTGACCAGACCAAGCATCACCTCCACGTCGCCGGATCCGTCGCCCGAAGTCGATTCGCCGCCGCCGCCGACCGCGATCCTCGAGGGACTGACCAAGCACTACTTCAAGCCGGACGGGAGCATCCTGGTCGAAGCGCTCCGAGGCATCGACCTCGTCATTCCCTCCGGGGAGTACTGCGCGATCATGGGGGCGAGTGGAAGCGGCAAGAGCACGCTGATGAATCTCCTCGGCTGCCTCGACCGCCCCTCCGCCGGGAGGTACCTGCTCGACGGGATCGACGTCTCCCAACTCGACGACAACGCGCTCAGCCGGGCCCGCGGCCGCAGAATCGGGTTCGTGTTCCAGGCGTTCAACCTCGTGAGCGAACTCACCATCGTCGAGAACGTCGAGGTCCCCCTCTTCTATCAGGGCGTCTCGAGGGCGGAGCGGCGGGCCCGAGCCATCGAACGGCTCAGCCTGGTCGGGCTGGAGGATCGCCTCGGTCACCGGCCGAGCGAACTCTCGGGCGGCCAGCAGCAACGAGTCGCCATCGCCCGTTCGCTGGTGACCGACCCCGCGATCGTCATGGCCGACGAACCCACCGGAAATCTCGACACCAAGACCGGCGATTCGATCCTCGAGATCTTCCAGCAACTCCACGCGGACGGTATGACCATCATCATGGTCACCCACGATCCGAGGATCGCCGAAGACTGCGAGCGGGTCGTCACCCTCGAGGACGGCCGCGTCGCGACCGACCGAAGGACGACGTCCGGCGGCGACTGAACCCTCGCGGCGAGGCCCGACCCCGCGCCGACGCCCGACGAGACGTCATCGACGACCGCGAACCTCGAGATACGGAGCGACCGTGCGAATACTCGGCATCGACCCCGGACTTCGAATCACCGGCTACGGCCTCGTGCTCGCCGAAGGCCCCCGGGTCACGGTGATCGAGGCGGGCGTCATCCGGATTCCACCGGACGGAAGCCTCCCCCACCGACTCCATCAGCTTCACACCGACCTCACCGAGGTGATCACCGAGCTCCGGCCCGGACTCGTCTCGGTCGAATCGGTGTTCTCCCACCCGGAACGCGCCGCCACCGGCGTCCGCATGGGCCATGCCCGTGGTGTGATCCTGCTCAGCGCGGCGCAGCACGGCGTCGCGGTGGTGGAACATCCGCCCGCCCAGGTCAAGAAGGCGTTGACCGGCGATGGAAGCGCCGACAAGGCTCGGATGCAGTCGGCGATCGTCACCCGGTGCGGGCTGACCTCCGCCCCGGAACCTCCGGATGTGGCCGACGCCCTCGCCATCGCCTTGTGTGCGGCCCAGCGGCTCGACACCACCGTCATTCCGAAGCCGGAACGGGCCGCCGAACCACCACGGTGACCGCGGTTCCCTCGGGCGGGACCGAACCTTCGCGAATTCTCCAGACCGGAGGATCGACACCGGTCTCCGGCGAGCGGACCTCTTCCGCGGCGATGACCTCGTCGCCGAAGGTCGTGAGTCCGACGAACGTCCCCGCGTAGTCCGCGAGGAAGTACTCGCCCTCCCCCATCGAAGGCGGATTCGGCCGGAGCAGCGATCCGGCGAAGACCCACTTTGGAAGGGCTCGTTCGCGGGCGTCCTCGATCATCGACTCGAGTGGGACCGTTCGGGCCTCGGCCCCGTCCGGACCCGACGGGCCGAACCGGAGTTCGATCCTCACCAGGGGCCCGCGAGGCGGAATCGGTGAATTCGTTTCCGGATCCCAGGCCGCGGGTGCCCCCGGCTCGAAGCCGGCGAGCAGCAGCGCGGCGTGCACCACGGAGGGGACGACGTCGGCGACCACGATCGATTCGTGCTCCCGGGTCGATCGGCGACACACCGCGACTTCGAGCCAACCGGTCTCGAGCGTGATCTCACCGGGGAATTCGACCCGACCCCCCTCCACCCAGGCGCGTACGCCGCCCTCGAGTTCGATGATCTTCGGGGAGTTCGCGGGTTCGGCGGCGGTCGCCACCGGGCGGAACGCCGGCTCGGAGGTCGGGATCGCCATCGGCTCGGGTTCACGATCGGCCGCCACGGGGTCAGCCGCCGATGGATCCGGGGCGGACGGAATCACTTGCGCTGGTTCGGGGGCTTTCGCCGTCGATGATGCGGCCCGGTTCGGATGACTGCAGGCGACGAGCGCGGGCAGCACCGCGAGAAGCAGGGCCCGACCCCGCTGACGGGGAATGGGGAGATCGCGGTTGATCGTGCGGTAGATCATGAGTGCTCCAGAGTTCAACGCCCGCGAGCCACGAGCGGGATCGGCCGAACCCGGTGTTGACCGGGAAGATCGCCGATGCCTCGGCCTCACTCCCTCGAATCGGCTCCGACCAGGGCGGCCGAAAAAAAAGGCCCGGCTGAGGCAAGCCTCGAACCGAGCCCTTCCGGGGGCGAAATTGGGCCGTGATCGAATCCAGACTGGTTCGACCGGCGACATGTGAATGCTAGCATGCATCGGTTCGTTGGCAACGTATCGCTCCTTCTAAACCGGAATTTTGGGCCCAGTGACCTCTCCGGAGGCTTTCTCGGTCGACATCAAACTACCCATCTTCACATCCGCCCGGGTTCCGGACCGTTTCGGATCTCGAACGAAGGCGGCGGCCTCGCCCCGGTCCGGCCGGGACACGAACGCCGACACCGGAGTCGATCTCAGTCGTGGTCACCCTCACCCGAACCATCCGTTTCTCGCTCACCCGCGAACTCCCACCGGAGGAGGCACTCGCCTCGTCTCGTGGAAACACCCACGCGGGCTGGCCTTCGATGAACCTGGTCGCAGGCGCTTCCTGGGAGGCGACGGTGGAAGTCCGGGGAACCCCTGATTCCCGGACCGGCTACCTGGTGGGGATCGACAAGCTCGACGCCGCGATCCGCACCCGAGCCCTTCCGGTGCTTCTCGACGCCCACCGCCGACGCGATCTCACCGCCCCCGAGGTCGCTCGAACCATCCTCGAAACCGCGAGCGGTGGCGATGGCCCCACCTTCGATGCGATCGAAGTCGGAATGGAACGCGATACCCGCTGGCGGGTAGATTCAGGAGACATGTCCATGATTCTCGTCCAACGCCGCTACGAATTCTCCGCCTCCCATCGTCTCCACCTCGCCGAGCTGGACGACGCCGCGAACGCCGCGATGTTCGGCAAATGCAGCAATCCCAACGGTCACGGCCACAACTACGAGGTCGAAGTGCAGGTGAAGACGAACGGCGACGCGCCCGTCTCCATCCTCAACCTCGACGAGGTCGTCGACGACGTCGTGATCGATCGCTTCGATCACAAGCATCTGAACCTCGACCTCGAGGACTTCAAGGAGCGGGTGCCGAGCGTCGAGAACATCGCGGCCCGCTGCGTGGATCTGCTCCGCGATCCGGTGGCCGCCCTTGCCGGCGATTGCCGACTCCACGGCGTGAAGGTCTGGGAGACCCCGCGCACCGCCTGTACAGTGCTGGCCTGACTCCGCCCCTCCCCTCTGGGAACCCCGCATGAAGATTCGATTCATCGTTCTCGCCCTCGTCCTCGCCACCACCCTTCCGACCTTCGCCGCCGGCGTGGAGGACTGGGACGGTCTGAAGTCCGACTACACCCAGCTTCGAAAGTACATGTCCTCGAAGCGGCGCATCGGTCCCGCCGAGCGGACCGCCCTCGAAGGACTTCTGGAGCGGCTCGACGGCTTCATCGCCGCGAATCCCGACGATCGTCGGGCCCTCGCGATGGATATCAGCGTCGCGACGTGGCTCGGCCGCACCGAGCGGGTCGAGCGCGACTACGAAATGCTCGCCCAGCTCACGGATGCCGATGCCGTCTGGCTGGCCTGGGCGAAGATGCGGCTCGCCGAGAATCGTTACGACGACGCCGGTGCGATGGCCCGAAGCCGTCCCTACGACCTCGCCGAGACGCCCGAGATCGCGATCATCGACGCTCGATCACGAATGTCGCGAAACGAGTTCCAGGCGGCCATCGATGCGATCGACGCCATCCCCGAGACGGGTCTCGCCAAGCCCGGCATCCGAGCCACCGCCAACCGCTACCGCGGCATGAGTGAACGCTGGCTGGCCCTCTGGGAGGAGGAGATGGCGGCCCGCACCGCGGAAGACGCCGCAGGAACGGCGCCGGTGTTGCAGCTGATCACCAGTCGCGGACCGGTCACCATCATGCTGTTCGAGGAGCAGGCGCCGAACACCGTCGCCAACTTCATCGAACTCTCCGAGCAGGGCTTCTACAACGGCACCCGCTTCCACCGCGTGGAGCCCAACTTCGTGGTCCAGGGCGGTGATCCGAACTCCCGCCCCGGCACGCCGGGGGAACCGGGAACCGGTGGCCGAGGGGCCCAGATCCCCGACGAAGCCAGTCGCGACGACAAACGCCTCCACTTCGCGGGCGCGGTGGCGATGGCGAAGGCGCCGAACCCGAACGTCCCCGGCTCCTCGATTCCCAACACCTCGAGCTCGCAGTTCTACGTGGTGCTCGAACCGACCGAGTCGCTCAACAAGGAATACACGGTCTTCGGCCGGGTGATCGATGGAATGGAGGTCCTCCAGCGAATCCGCCGCGACGACGAACTCACCGCCGTCACCACGATCTCCCGACCCGAGCGTGAATACAAGGCCACCACGATGCTGCCGCCGAGCGTTCCGCCCGCGGGCACGACGATCGAACTTCCCTAGTCCGTCCGACGCTTTTCAACCGCCCCGCTCCAGCCGAAAGAACTCCCCATGGCTCGCCTCGTCCGAATCGAAGGCACCGGTCCGATCAAGATCGAACCACGGGAGAAGCCCGTCTTCGTCTGTGGGTGCGGGCTGACCGAGAAGTTCCCCTTCTGCGACGGCGCGCACAAGCGGTGCCGCGACGAGGAACCGGAGGCGTTGTATCGGTACGACGTCGGGACGGGTGCCGTGGTCCGGGTGGAACCCTCGGACGACTAGACGACCGGGACCGGACCTCAGGTCAGCTCGGCTTCGCCCAGCAGACTGAATCCCTTGCGGAGCAGGATCTGTCCCGCGAAGGTGTGGTCGTCGACCGCGATCGCCATCGCTGGAGGGCCGTCACCGGTCCGGTTGATCGGATAGGTGAACGAGATGTTCACCTCCGCGGCCAGGAGGAAGCGGAGCGCTTCCCGCAGCGACCCGTCGGTGACGAGTTCGAACACCAGGATGTCGAGTTCCGAGAAGGTGAAATCGTTCTGGCGAAGCGCGAAGCGGGCCCCGTCTGCGTTGTCGCAGACCAGCCTGACCACCGCATGGTCGCTGGAATCGAGCACGCAGGTCGCCCGGACATGCACGTCCGGCGCCGCCTCCAGCATCTCGAGGAGCTCCAGCATCTTCCCGACGCGATTGTCGAGGAAGACGCTGAACTGACGGACGGACGGTGGGACGTAACCCCGTTCGGTCTCGGGCATCTGCATTGACATGGATGTTCCGTTCGGAGCGTGACGGTGCGGCGCGAAGCCTCGCGCAGCGGTGTCCGGTGCGGCACGGACCCCGAAAGTATACCGCCTCAGCCGCCGGTCGCCGCCGCACCGCCCCTGATGAACTCGATCGAACCGACGGGCGGAACCAGGCCTGCATCGGTCGCCTCGGCGAAGAGCCGCCGAACCGCCTCCAGACCGCGGGCCCCGGCGTCGACCGTCAATCGGTTCACGTAGAGCTCGATGAACCGATCCGCGGTCTCGTGATCGATGCCCCGCCCGAAGCCCATCGCATACTCGACCGATCGGGTCCGATGCTCCATCGCGTGGGCGATGCTCCGTTCGAGCAACCCCGCGATCTCCTCGAGGGTGCCGGGGCCGTGCGTCCGTTCGAGGTCCCGCCGGACGACGTTCAGGCCCAGCGGAAGCGGGCCGTCGGTCCGTCGCCCCCACCAGGCGCCGAGATCCTCGAGGAGATGCAGGCCGTCGCCGGCGAAAGTGAGCTGCCCCTCGTGGATGACCACGCCCGCCTCGACCTCGCCGGCGAGGACGCGATCTCCAACCTCTTCGAACGGGGTCTCGACCTGCTGGTGCTCCACGCCCGCCATCCGCAGTCCGAGGGTCAGTGCCGCCGTCGTCCGGCGGCCGGGCGTCGCGATCCTCGGCCGGCTCGCGGCGAACTCGTTCCACGACAGATCGGTCGCCGCGACCAGCTTCGGGCCGTAGCCCTCGCCCATCGACGAGCCGCAGGCGGTGATCGCGTACCGGTCCGCGACTCGGGGAAACTGACCGCAACTCAAGGCGGTGATCTCCAGCAGGTCGTCGCCGGCTTCGGCCCGGACGTTCGCCGCCTCGATGTCGATCTCGACCTGCTCGAAGCGGAATCGAGGCGAGGCGATCTCGGGTGGTTCACCATCGATGCCGAAAAGCGGCCACCACATGAAGGCGTCGTCGGGATCTGGACTGTGGCCCAGGCGGAGCACGATGGGTTGGTTCGTCGACATCGGAAGGGATGCTAGCACCCCCGCGTCGTTCGCCGCCGGTCTTCCGGACGCCGCCGCGTGCGTCTCGGGGAGCGATCCGACGAAGCGCCGCCCCGTCGCAGGCGACGGGGCGGCGTCTTGGATCGGAATTCCCCGCGGGGGCCGCGGTTCAGCAGCCCCAGAGCGAAAGGAAGATGCCGAGGTCGGCACCATCGGTCGAGCCGTCACCGGAGAGGTCGCCACCGGCCGTGCCCCAGGCCGCGAGCAGGACCCCCAGATCACCGCCGTCGACGCACCCGTCGCAGTTGAAGTCGCCGGGCGAACACGCGCTCTCGAGCGTCCCGACCAGAGCCGTCTTCGAAAGATCGACCTGGGCCTCGATCGTGACGTTGTTGACGCCGACCGGGAGGTCCAGGGGATCCAGTTCGAAGGAAAACGTCTGCAGCAGGAGGTTGTCCATGAGCAGCTCGTCCCCCTTCAGGGGAAAGACGTCGGCGCCGAAGCTGTAGAAATCCGGAACCACGTTCGAGCCCTCGATGTTCACGAGGTCGCCGGAGACGCTGTAATCGAAGCTCGAGACGAACGGCGAGTCGGGGAAGAACGCGGTGTTGCCCTTGAACGGAGCCGCGACCCCGCCTTCGTCGAGCCGGATGATGAAGTTGGAGACGGTGATGTCCAGCGTCTGGCAGCCGAAGATCGGGAGACAGAACAGGTCGTAGCTCACGGTTCCCTCGCCGAGGTTGAACTCCAGTTCCGGAAGTTCCACCGCGAGGAACGGGGGAACCGCTGGATCGAAGTTGGCCGCGGCAAAACCGCTGACCTGCTGGACGGTCGAGTCGACGTCCGAACTGCTGCCGATCGAGGTGTCGATGGTGAGGGTCAGGGTGAGGACCGCCGTCGAACCTTCGACGACCTCGAACTCCGCGGAGCTCTGACCGAATGCGACCGATCCGAGGAGCAGCGAAGGCGTGATCAGGGCGGTGACGAGGGATGATTTCATTCGTGGAACTCCGGTACGGAGGGCGGGGGGAGGTTTCGACATCAAACAACCTAGCCGCTCGTCGACGAAATCCAACGTACGAGCCGCCAACTTCGATCCAAAAACCCGGCCCGACTCTCGAAAACCCCCAGAGGACCCCCGAGGGGAGCGTTCAGAACCGAGGCTCACCGCCCACGACGAACTGATTTCCGGCACGCTCCCGTCCGATCGTGGTCTCGCCACCGTGCCCGGGAAGCACCCTGGTCGCATCCTCGAGTGCGAGAATCCGACGCAACGATCCACGCATCGCCTCGGGATCGGAGGTCGGGAAGTCGATCCGGCCGATCGATCCCTCGAAGAGGGTGTCGCCCGCGATCAGGGTTCCGGTCGGCTCGTGCAGGAATCCGCAGGATCCCGGACTGTGCCCGGGGAGATGGAGAATCCGCCAGGCGGGCCCGAGCGGGCAGGGATCGCCCTCTTCGAAGAGGCCGTCGGGCGAGGTCGCGGTGGCCGGCGCACCGAGAAACGCCGAGAGGTTGAGCATCGGTTCCCCGTTCCAGTCCGCCTCCGCGGCGTGGCAGCGGATGGGCATCGGGCCGAACCTGGTCAACGCCTCGTCGATGCCGGCGATGTGATCGTGGTGACAGTGCGTGAGCACGATGCCTGCGGGCGTGCGGCCCGATGCTTCGACCGCCTCGAGCAGGGGCGTCGGACGCTGGCCGCAGTCGACGATCCAGCATCGGGCGGGATCGGCGTCGTCGGCCACCACGAACCCGTTCGTCTGATAGTCGCCCAGCGGGATGATCGCGAGCACGGGATCCATCGGAGTCTGTTCGGTCATGCCCACTACAGTACGGGAAGTCGCGAACCGACCCCCCTTTCCCCGAACCGGAGTCCACCGGAATGATCCGAACTCGAATCGATTCCTCCGAGACCACCGCGGTCGAGCTCGATGGCGTCAAGGACGTCGCCATGCGGGTGCTGCTCGGCGCCGCGGACGACATGCCGAACTTCTCGATGCGGCACTTCGTCGTCCAACCCGGAGGGCACACGCCGAAGCACGCGCACGACTACGAACACCAGGTGATCGTGCTCGCGGGCGACGGCGAAGCGGATCACGGGCACGAGACCGTGCAGTTCCACCCCGGCGACGTCCTCTACGTCGAAGCCGATCAGACGCATCAGTTCCGCAACACCGGTTCCGAACCGGTCGAGTTCATCTGCCTCGTCCCCCGGACCCGGGGTGGTGGCGGCGTGGTGCCGGGCTCGTGAAATCCTCCCCCGACGGAACGATTCGGCCCGGACTCCCCTGGTTCGCCGCGGCGGTCTTTCTCGCCGCGCTGCTGGGAACGACCGCCTTCCTGCGGCCGGAGGCCGCCTGGTCCGCGCCGATGCTCGCGGGTTCGGTCGCCGGCGGCATCGTCGCATTGCTCGCGATCGGGCTGGCGGTGCTCCTCGGGCGTCGAGCCCCGGCCACCGACGAATCCACCGCGGCGATTCTCGGCCGCATCGAAGAACACTCGATGCTTTCCGACCAGGCCAAGCGGCTGGTCTATCGCGATCGGGAACTCGAACTGCTGAGAATGCTGGTGGAACAGGACATCGCCTCCGGCGACTTCGACGCCGCGATGCGGATGGTCGATGAGCTGGGAACCCAGTTCGGGCGGCGGGAGGAGGCCGAAGGGCTTCGAACCCGCATCGATGCCAGCCGCCGCGAAGAGGTCGAACGACGGATCGGTGACGGGACGCGGCACATCGCGCGACTGCTGGCCGCCGGTGACTGGGACGCCGCCGCCGGGGTCCAGCATCGACTCGAACGCCTCTTTCCCGACGCCCCGTCGATCGCGAGCCTGCCCGAACAGATCCTCGCGGCCCGGCTACGCCATGCGGCCGAGGTCGAGACGCGGATGCGCGAAGCCCATGCGACCGGGCGGATCGACGAGGCGATGACGCTCCTGCGCGATCTCGACCGGCACCTCGTCGGACGCGAAAGCACCCGGGTGCTCGACGTCGCCCAGCCGATCGTGGCCGCCCACCGGGAACGGTGCGGCGTCCGCTTCCGCGATGCCATCAACGCGCGGGAGTGGAAGACCGCGGTCGAACTCGGAGAACGCCTGGTCGAGGAGTACCCGAACACCAGGATGGCCGAAGAGGCGACCGGGCTTCTCGCCGGGCTCCGGAATCGGGCCGGACTCGCGCCGGATCGTGCCTGATCTCCCCGGAAGACGACGGAACGGACGTATACTCCGCCCCGTGCCCTTCCGCCGCCGAGATCAATCCCGACCGTCATTCGCCACCCGGACCCGTCCGGCCCTGGCCACGCTCTGGTTCGCGACCAGTTTCCTCGGCTGCGACGCCCTGAACGAGGACATCAACGATTTCACCGAGAAGTTCTCCCCGCCGACCCCCTTCCAGGCGGCGGTGTGGGCGTCGGACTTCAATGATCCCGGACTGCAGCGAAAAGGCGTGATCCTTCTTTCGAACGCGACCTTCGGCGGAGACCGCACCTACGTCGACCTGTACCGGGTGCTCGCGACGGAGAGCCCCGATCCCCTCGTCCGATCCTCGGGCATCCGCGCCTTGGGCCGCTGGGGAGAACCCCAGGACGCGATCCCGATCGCCGATCAACTCGAGAACGATTACCGCCAGGTCCGGCTCGAAGCCGCGATCGCGCTTCAGCGGATCCACGAGCCCTCCGTCGAGGATCGGATCTGGCGACGGCTCATCGACGAGGACGAGGATGAGGCCATCCGGATCGAACTCGCGATCGCGCTCGGTCAGTATCCGACCGACGCCGCGTTCCAGGCCCTCGCCCTCGCCCTCGAGGATCGAAGCCTCGCCCTCAACCTCGCCGCGGCCGACAGCCTTCGGATCCTGACCGGGCGTGACTTCGGCATCGACGCCCCCGCCTGGCTGTCCTGGTACGACTCGACCGACACCGCCTTCGCCGACGTCGAGACGTTCCTCTATCCGACGTTCCAGCGGCCGGTCTCCTTCTTCGAGAAGCTGGCGTTCTGGGCGCCGGTCGAATTCGAGAAGCCGGCCGTGCCCCGCGGACTTGATGACTCCAGCGAGGAAACCTACGAGGATGGCGACGGCTCCAAGGACGGGGACGAGAAGACCGAAGGCGATCCGACTCGTACCTACGAGAACGTCGGCGAAGGTTCTTGACCGAACGCCACGACCACCACGACGAATCCGCAGACGACTCGACGCCCCGGCGTCGCGTCGTCGGTGATGCCGGACTTTCGCCCGACGATCCGGTGAATCCGATCCTCACCATGCAGGAGGAGGAGGCGGACGGGATCGAGGCGGGCGTCATCCGGTCGGGGCGGCTCGCGGGCCGCTCCATGTGGTCGGCGATCGGAATCCTCGCGATCCCGGTGCTGTTGCAGCAGACCCTGACCGCCCTGGTCGGACTGGTGGACAAGATGCTCGCCGGCGGGCTGCCCGAAGCGATCGTGGTCGCCGCGATGGACGGCGTCGGCATCGGTTCGTTCGTCGGCTGGTTCGTGTCGATCGCCCTCGGGGGGGTGGGTCTCGGCGGCCAGGCGCTCATCGCCCGCGCCATGGGGGCCGGTGACGGGGCGCTGGCATCGCGAGGGCTCGGCACCACGATCATCCTCGGCGTGGCCTGGTCGACGCTGGTCGGCGTGGTGATGTGGTTCGGCGTGGGGCCGCTGGCCGCGCTCACCGACCTCACCCCCGAGGCGAGCCGCCACGCCGTCGACTACGTCCGGACCATGTCCCTCGGCATGCCGCTCTGCGGCGTGATGATGGTGGGATCGATGTGCCTGTTCGGCGCCGGCGAGACCCTCAAGCCCAGTCTGATCGCCGCCGCGGTGAACGTGGTGAACGTCATCTCGTCGTGGCTGCTCTCGGGCGTCTCCCTCGAAATCGGGGGCCTGCAGCTCCCCAACCCCGGCGGCGTGGATCCGCTCGAATGGGGCGTCACCGGCATCGCGGCCGGAACCGCGACGAGCTGGACGGTCGGCGGGATCATCACCCTCGCGGTGCTCCTCCGTGGCGTGAAGGACCTGCGGCTCGAACTTCCCCGGCTCCGCCCGGAACGGTCGATCATGATGCGGGTGGTCAAGGTCGGCATCCCGACCTTCTTCGAGGGCATCGCGATGTGGGCGGTCAGCCTCATCGTGGTCGGATTCATCGGTCGCATCGCGGTCCGGGCCGCGGCGTCCGGCGACGCCGCCGACGCGGGCGGACTCGTCGGCGCGCACATCATCACCGTCCAGTGGGAGGCCTTCAGCTTCCTGCCCGGCTTCGCGATGGGGACCGCGGCCGGCGCCCTCGCCGGTCAGTATCTCGGCGCCGGCAATCCCGCCATGGCCCGGCGGGCCCTGATCGCCTGCACGGTGATCGGCGTCATCATGATGTCGGCGATGGGCGTGGTCTTCATGCTGTTCGGTCGAACCCTCACCTCGATCATCAGCGACCAGCCGATCCATCTCGCCGAGGTGCCCCGCCTCCTCTTCATCTGCGGCACCACCCAGGCCTTCTTCGCCCTCACCATGGTCCTCCGCCAGGGGCTTCGCGGGGTGGGCGACACCCGGTGGACGCTGCTGATCACCACCTGTTCCAGCTACGGGATCCGGCTTCCCGCCTGCTGGCTCCTCGGTATCCACTTCGATCTCGGTCTGGCGGGAATCTGGATGGGGCTGATGGGCGAAATCGTGATCCGAGGGATGCTGTTTCTTTGCCGCTTCCTCCACGGAGGATGGACGAAGATCGAGGTCTGAACGGCCTGTTCAAGCCCCTGGGAGGCACCGATGACCGGGATCCTCGCTAGCATCGATCGAACAAGCACCGGCCCCATCGCCGAGCCGTCCGCAGGAATCCGCCGATGATCATGCCCGAACGGGAAAGTTCGAAATCTCCGACCCTCGCGCCGACCGCCGACCCCCTCGATCCGGGGTTCCAGGACGCACTGGTCGCCGGCGAAGTCCGGCTGTCGCCCGAACAGGCCCTCGACGCGTGGCACCGCATGCCGATCGCCGATCTCGGCCGGCTGGCCGACCGAAGGTGCCGGGCGATCCACGGCGACTCGATCCGGACCTACGTGATCGATCGGAACATCAACTACACGAACGTCTGCACCGCGAAATGCACGTTCTGCGCGTTCCGCCGGAACGAGGGCGACCACGACGCCTACACCCTCGAGTACGACGAACTTCTTCAGAAGATCCGGGAAGTGGCCGCGATCGGCGGCACCCAGATCCTGATGCAGGGCGGGATGAATCCCGAACTTCCCCTCGAGTGGTACGTCGAACTGCTGCGGAGCATCAAGGCGGAATTCCCCGACCTCCATGTCCACGCCTTCAGCCCGCCGGAATTCATCGAGTTCGTGAACTTCTTCGATCCGGCCGGCGACACCCTCGCGGACAAGCTTCGCACCATCCTCGCTCCGCTGGTCGAGGCGGGCCTCGACTCGATCCCGGGTGGCGGCGGCGAGATCTTCGCCGACGCCGTTCGTCGGAGGATCGGCCTCGGCAAGTGCACCGCCGAAGCGTGGCTGACCGTGATGCGGGTCGCCCACGAATTCGGGCTGAACACCTCCGCCACGATGATGTTCGGACACATCGAGGGCGTCGGGGACCGGATCCACCACCTGGAACTCGTCCGCCGCTGGCAGGACGACGCGATCAACGACTTCGCGGCGGACGGTGGCGGTCGATACCACGCGTTCATCTCCTGGCCGTTCCAGCCCGACAACACCCCGCTCGGTCGCGTCAAGCGATGGGGCGAGACCGAAGGTGACGACCCGGACGCCCCATTCCCGGGCGACGTGGTCGGCCTCCTCGACGGCTCCGGCGACCGGTCGCTGCACCGTGAATTCGGCCGTCGACTCCGACTCGCGGGCGCCACCACCTACCTTCGGACGCAGGCCCTGAGCCGCCTCTACCTCGACAACATCTGGTCCATCGGCTCGAGTTGGGTGACCATGGGCCCGCACATCGGGCAGGTCGCCCTCCGCTTCGGTGCGAACGACATGGGCTCGGTGATGATGGAGGAGAACGTGGTGTCCTCCGCCGGCACCGCCCACTGCCTCAACGAGCCCATGATCTGCCGCCTGATCCGCGATGCCGGTTTCGTTCCCGCCCAGCGTGACAACGACTACCGCGTGCTCACCCCTCACTTCGCACCGAAGGGTCCCGACCTCGAGGTCGAGGACTGGTCGAAGTACCGCGCCACCTCGTTGCACAAGCAGACCGAGTCGACCGAAGAGGGCGCCGGCTGCGGAGCCCACTTCGGGACAACCACCGGTGATGCCTCCGCGATCGTCGATCTCACCGTCAAGGGCGACTGACGCGGCGCCCTCGATGAACGAGTCAAGGGTTGATCAGGGTTGATCAGGGTTGATCAGGGGCAACGTCCGGATCGTCGGCCACATCCTCCGACAGTTCACCGGGCGGGCGGTCGAGACCGAATTTCGCCGGGGGGAACATGCCCGTCAACCAACGATCGACGAGCTCCGGTGAGACGGGATCCTTCACCACCACGCCGAGATAGTCGAGTTGCGAGATCAGCGTCGCGTGGAAGTCTTCCGCAGCGACTTGCCGCGAGCTGCCATCCTCGCCATCGATCACGATCATCGAGATTCGTTCGGGCTGCGCCGGATCCGCTCGAAGCCCGATCACGGCCTTCGAGGCGCCTCCGTTCGGCGCCGTTCCCGGAAGCGCGGTCAGCCAGAGATCCCCGGCGAACCAGTTGATGCATCCGGCCTGGGAGGCAAAGGTGGTCTTCGTCCCGGACGGGGTCTGAAACAAGTCCTCGAGATCATCGGCACTCAACTGGTCCAGAAGATCATCACCGAGCATCGGCGCCGCCATCGAGGTGAGTTCGGGAAGCAGGCCTCGCACGATCTTCTCGACGTCGTCCTCCACCACGCCGGACAACCCCGCCGTCCGGGTCGCCGTCACGGGCGGAACGGCATTCCCGGCCAGGCGTGCGTTCATCGTGTTCGCCGAAACGGCGGCGTTGAACACGATCACGCCGACGAACGCGAGAATCGCGAGCACCGGAACGGCGAGGACCGCGAGCGTCGCCCGCCCCCCCCCGACCCGCTGGCCCGCGGCGAGGAGCAGAATCGTCGAGACGATCGCCCAGATGCCGCTCACCTGGCTTCCGCAGTAGGGCCCGAGACAGGGGATCGCGACGATCAGCACCGGTCCGGAACCGAAGCACGCGAGGGTCACCGTCCGTCCGAGTCCGTCCTGGACCGGCCCGGTGAGTCGAAGGACCCCATGACCCACGACTGCGATAAGCAAGATGCTGACCACGCTCGAGACGATCGTGAAGCCGCCGAAGAGGGAGACCATGCCGGTGGCCAGGCCGATCCCGGGCGCGTTGACCGCGTTGAGCCCCTGGGTCCAGAGTGGAACGGCCATGACCACGAAGATGATCGGAAGGAACCCGACGACCAACGCGAGGAGGTTGACCAACAGGAGAAAGACGATTCCGGCATTGAAACTCGAATCACGCGGAATTCCCCGGGCGAGGTCGCCGGGACGGACCATCGCCCACCCCGCGGTGAAGATCGTCCGCTTGAAGATCCCGCGGGATTGATCGAACCACGGCGCCACCGTCGACTCGATCGCATCGTCGCCCTCGAGCGGCCGGATGATGCACTCGTCCTGCTCGATCGAGGCCTTGCAACCGACACAC
>NYSY01000184.1 GCA_002683215.1 Planctomycetaceae bacterium | reverse complement strand
CTGCTACGCCAAGTGCATCAACCTCTCGAAGGAGGGGGAGCCGGAGATCTGGAACGCGATCCGGTTCGGCAGCGTGCTCGAGAACGTGGTGCTCGGGGATGATCGCGTCCCGAACTACGACGACGGTTCCAAGACCGAGAACACCCGGGTCACGTATCCGGTGGACTTCATCGACCACGCCCGGCGTCCGTCGATGGCGGGCCACCCCCGCAACGTGGTCTTCCTGACCGCGGATGCCTTCGGTGTCCTTCCGCCGGTCTCCAAGCTCACGCCCGCCCAGGCGATGTATTACTTCATCAACGGCTACACCTCGAAGCTCGCGGGGACCGAGGCCGGGGTGACCGAGCCCCAGCCCGGCTTCAGTCCCTGCTTCGGGGGGCCGTTCCTGCCCCGTCCGCCGATGGTCTACGCCGAATGGTTGGAGCGTCGGATCGCCGAGCGTGGTGCCGATGTCTGGCTGCTCAACACCGGCTGGACCGGCGGTCCGTACGGAACCGGAAATCGTTTCAGTCTCGCCTGGACGCGCACCTTCGTCGACCGGATCCTCGACGGAAGCCTTTCCGAGGTCGAGACCCGGCAACATCCGATCTTCGGGCTCCACATGCCGGTCTCGGTCGAAGGTGTCCCGGACGAGGTTCTGGATCCCCGAAACACCTGGGCGGACGGCGCGGCCTACGACGAGATGGCTCGGAAGCTGGCGGCGAGTTTCCGCCAGAACGACGCCAAGTTCACCATCCCCGACGCGGTTCGGGAGGCCGGCCCCCTGGGCTGACCGACCGGTCTCTGCCACGAACTCGACGGGCCGGATCTCCTCAGGGAGGTCCGGCCCGTTCGCGTTCGGTCTCCAGCCGCGAGGGGATCGCCGGCCTGGATCCGCGGATCGGGGCGGCGGCCGAACGACCGCGAGCCGGTGGCGGCGTCGACGCGGTCGGGTCGGGTTCGGCCTGCGCGACCCCCGCATCCGCGCGGCACGCGCCACATCGTCGAATTTATCGGTAGGAGACGTTCGCCGGCGGGCGGGTGCCCGATTGGAGTCGTTCTTTTGCGCAGATTCCTTCGCCGTCGAGCTGAATTCGCGCGATCGAGCGTCCGATGACAACTCTGACGGGAGGACTCGCCGGACGCGGGACGCCTCGCACGTCAGAGCACACGGGACGCAACACCATGAGCAATGAACAGTTCAACCTCCTCGACAAGGACGTTCTCACCACCGGGGAGGTGGCGAAGATCTGCAACGTCGCCAGCCGCACCGTGAGCAAGTGGTTCGACTCCGGCCAGCTGAAGGGATATCGGATTCCGGGGTCCAAGGATCGCCGGATTCCGGTCGGAAACCTCCTCACCTTCATGCGGGAGCACGAGATTCCGATGGATGGGTTGATGAGCGGTCGCCCCCGCGTGCTGATCTGCGATCAGGATGAAGGCGTCATCGACACCCTCACCTCGGTCCTCGGCGAACAGACCAACTTCGACGTCCACACCTGCGACAGCCTCTTCGCGGCCGGCATGGAGTGTGAAAGATTCCGTCCGCACGTGATGCTCTACGAACTCGGCGTCTCCGACGACGACGGTCGCCAGCTCTGCTCGATGATCCGGGAGAACGAGGAACTCCAGGTCACCCGCATCATCGCGATGAGCAGTCGGGTCACCGACGGCCAGACCTCGCAGCTGATGCAGTCCGGATTCGACGGCGTCCTTCGGAAGCCGTTCACCGTCCGCCAGGTCATCGAGGCGGTCGAGACCGCCCACGCCGTGGTCTATTGAGTCGATGAAGGAACCGCGGTGGCCTCCGGGTCACCGCCTCGCAAGGACGCGAGTACGCCCCGAAGCAGCCAATCCGGCCGCATCGGGGCGTGTTCCATTTTCCGGGCCACGCGGGTCGGGGCTGCTACCCTCTTTCGCCATGCGAATCGCGATCGCCCAGTTCGATGTGGTGGTGGGAGACCTCGCCGGGAACGCAGACGCCGTCCGATCGGCCGCCGCCACGGCGACGGCGGAAGCGGCCGACCTGCTCGTCCTGCCGGAGCTCTGCCTGCTCGGATACCCGCCCCGCGACCTGCTCCTTCGCGAAGAGGTCGTGCCGTCCTGCGAAAGGATGCTCGAGACGCTGGCGGCGGAGCTTCCGCTGCCCACCCTGATCGGAACCCCGCGCCGCGTCGCCGGAGGCAGCCGGCCGATCGCCAACTCGATCGCGCTCTGCCGCGGCGGTCGGGTGGAGGCCTGGCACGACAAGATCCTGCTGCCGACCTACGACGTCTTCGACGAGGCTCGCTGGTTCGAGCCTGGCGAGCGTCCGCTGGTCTTCGATCTGGAGACGTCGGGAGGGGTTCGCCGCATCGGGGTCCTCGCGTGCGAGGACCTCTGGCGGGCCGAGGACGTCGGCCTCGATCGGCGGTACGACGTCGACCCGGTCGCGGCGATCGCGGACGTGGGATGCGACGTCCTGGTGAATCCCAGCGCGAGTCCGTTCGTGGCCGGGAAGTCGACGCGGCATCGCGCGATCCTCGCGGACGTGGCGGCCCGCGTCGAGGCGCCGGTGGTGATGGTGAACCAGGTCGGCGCGTGCGACGACCTCGTCTTCGACGGAGGGTCCATGATCGTCTCGCCGGGTGGCGGGGTCCTCGGGAAGCTCGAACGTTTCCAGCCCGCGCAAGCGACCTTCGACCTCGACCCCGGCGGCGCGGGCGTCACGGACCACGCCGCCGAATCGTCGGTGCACGCGGACCGCTTCGAGGCGATCAAGCTGGCGCTCGCGTCCTACTGCCGGCGGACCGGACATGGTTCCGTCCTGCTGGGACTCTCCGGCGGCATCGATTCGGCACTGGTGGCGGCCCTCGCGGTGGCGGCGCTGGGGCCCGACGCGGTACTCGGCGTCCTGCTCCCCAGCCGCTACTCGTCCGAGGGGTCGCGATCGGATTCCCGCGATCTCGCGGCCAGGCTGGGCATCCGCGCCGAGGAGATGTCGATCGAACCGATGCACGCCCTGGTGACCACCACGCTGGAGCCGGTGCTCCGCGTCGATGGCGCGGGGCTCGAGGGGCTCGCGGACGAGAACGTCCAGGCCCGGTCCCGGGGGCTTCTCCTGATGGCGTTGTCCAACGCCCGGGGCCGGATGCTTCTCTCCACGAGCAACAAGAGCGAACTCGCGGTGGGGTACTCCACCCTCTACGGCGACATGTGCGGCGGGTATGCCCCGATCGGGGATCTCTACAAGACCGAAGTCTTCGAACTCTCCCGGTGGATGAACGCGTCCCATCGCTCGTTGGGATTCGAGACACCACCGATTCCGGTCGCAAGCATCGAGAAGCCGCCTTCCGCGGAACTCCGGCCCGATCAACGGGATGACGAGTCGCTGCCCGACTACGAGGTGCTGGACGCCTACCTTCGAGGGCGTATCGACGAGGCACGCGCTCCCGAATCGCTCCGGGCGATGCTCGGGGTCGATGCGGATCTCGTCCGGCGCATCGAACGGCTCCTCGCGATCAGCGAGTTCAAGCGTTATCAGGCGACGATCATTCCCAAACTCTCCCCGCGCACCTTCGGCCGCGGACGGGAGATGCCCGTGGCCGCTCGCTGGAATCCCGGGGATTGATCCAGAGCGGGTCAGCCGGCCCGGACGTGGACCGAACGCGGCTCGATCGGCGTGGGTTCGATGAACCGCCCGCCCGTCGTCCGCCCCCGAACCTGCCTGGACTCGACCGCGATGAACTCGTCCCGTTCGACGAGGTAGGCGGTCAGGGAGCCGCCCGCGACGCAACCGGTGTCGACGTTCACGGCGACCGGCCGCGCGTTTCGAACCGATCGGATCGGGGCGTCGACGGGCTTGTGCCCGCAGACGATCAGTCCGTCGTCACCCGCGTAGTCGTTCCACCACGGTGACCCGCCGGCCTCGGGCTTGAGATGGATCTTGTCATGAGGGTCGGTGTTCGCAAGCCCGATCTCCGGGCGGATCCCCGCGTGGACGACCGTGGCGTTTCCGGCCTGCGCCTCGACTCGCGAGATCGTGTCGGCGAGCCGTCGCCACGCGGCTTCGACCATGTCGCCCCGAACCAGCCGGGCGTAGACGCCGCGATCGGATCTGGAGATCCGATCGAGCGGGGTGCCGGCGGCGAGTCGTTCCAGCGATCGGAAGGTGCGGAGGTCCTGATTCCCGCAGACCGACGCGATCTCGAAGCCCGCGTCGGCGAACGCATCGATCGCCCCGACGGTCCCGGCGGGATCCGGGCCCTTGGTCAGGAGATCCCCGGTGAGGACCACCCGGGTGACGCCGCGAAGCTCCACGAGCACGTCGAGCATTTCGCGGAGTTCGTCGGCGCAGGCATGGACATCGCCGATCACCGCGGACGTTGTGGTCTGATCATGCTTCACAGCCGTTATTTCGACGGAAAGGGCTCCGCTTGTTCGGGGATTTCGTGTGAATCATGTCGAAATCGAGCCGGGATCGGTACGACGCGGCCGCATCCGTACGATGGCGCGGTGCCGATTCGCAGACTTCCAACCTCCGTCGTGAACCAGATCGCCGCCGGCGAGGTCGTCGAGCGTCCCGCCAGCGTCGTGAAGGAACTCATGGAGAACGCATTCGACGCGGGCGCGACGCGAATCGAGATCGAGGTGGCGGGTGGCGGCCGGGATCTGATCCGGGTCGCCGACGACGGTGGGGGCATCCCGGTGCAGGAACTTCCGCTCGCGGTCGAATCCCACGCGACCAGCAAGATCGAGTCCGCCGCCGATCTCGAGGCGGTGGCGACGATGGGGTTCCGCGGCGAGGCGCTTGCTTCGATCGCCTCGGTCTCGCGATTCGCGATCGAGAGCCGCATCCCCGGAGCGGACGAAGCCTGGCGGATCGAAGTGGTCGACGGCGTCGCGACGCCGCCCGCCCCGGTCGCGGGTCCGGTGGGAACGAGAATCGAGGTCCGCAATCTCTTCCACGCCGTTCCGGCCCGCCGTCGATTTCTCAAGAGCGAGACCGCCGAGTCCGCGCGGATCGCGGAGATCGTCCGCCTGCTGGCCCTCGCGCGGCCGGGGATCGGTCTTCGGCTCGTTTCGAACGGGCGGGCGTTGGTCGATCTGCCGGGCACGGAGGATCCACGTCGTCGGATCGTGGGGGTGCTCGGCGCCGAGATGGACGGGCGACTGCTCGAGGTTCGGGGCGAGATCGGAGCACCGGACGACGGAACGCTGGTCGGACTGTGGGGACTGGTCGGGCTTCCGGAGACGGCGCGACCGACCTCCCGGCACCAGCGGTTCTTCCTGAACGGCCGCGCCATCAACGACCGATCGCTCTCGCACGCGTTGAAGGAGGGGTTCCGCGGACTGATCGAACCCGGGCGTCATCCGGTCGGGGTCCTGCACCTCGACATGGCGCCGGCGCGGGTCGACGTCAACGTGCATCCGGCGAAGACCGAAGTTCGTTTTCGGGATGCACGCCCGCTGCACGGCCTCGTGCGACGGGCCGTGCGAGCGGCGCTGGAGTCCGCGGATCTGGTTCGGGACATCGGGATTCCGGAAGCTCCCGGGGGCGGCGAGGAACCGGTGCGGCCGATCGTCGAGACGCGTTCGATGTCCTCCGCCGCCTCCGTCCCATCCGTCCCATCCGGTTCATCCACCACGGCGTCGGGGCACGGACGGACGACGGGTTTCGAGCGCCGGTCGAACCCGGGTCTGGATCTTCAACGGGCCCGCGAAGCGATCGCGGACGTTCCATTGAACACCGCGGCCGTCGAGGTCCTGCCGACGCTGGTCGGTCGCGACGCGGTGTTGCAGGTCCATCAGTCGTTTCTGGTGACTCAGGATGCGGAAGGTCTGGTGATCATCGATCAGCACGCGCTGCACGAGCGGGTGATGTTCGAGCAGTTGCATGCGCGGTTCGCCGAAGGCCCGCTGGAGTCGCAGCGTCAGCTGGTGCCGGTCGTCTTCGACGCGGAACCGGCATCGATCGCCGCGCTGGAGACGCTCGCACCGCTGCTGGCCCGGCTCGGGATCGACGCGGTCGCGGCGGGGCCGCGCGGGATCGCGATCCACGCCTTCCCCTCGCTGCTGATCCATCGCCGGGTCGATCCGGCACCGTTCCTCGCCGAGCTGCTGGACCGGGCCGCCGACGGCCAGGTCGATCACGAGGACCATGAGGCGGCGCTGTCGGAAGTACTCGACGTGATGAGTTGCAAGGCCGCGGTCAAGGCGGGTGATCGCCTCGGGGAGCGGGAGATCGCCGAGCTGCTCGCGATGCGGGAACGTATCGACCGCGACGGCAGCTGTCCGCACGGCCGACCCACCCATCTGCGGATTCCCATCGCGGAGATCGAGCGCCGATTCGGGCGATCACCCCGCTGATCGTTCCGAACCGAATTCCACCGACGTCGATCGAACACGCTCGAGAGCATCCGGCATCGTTCGAGGCCGTGCGATCTCTCCCGGGGTTCAGCCGCCCGAGACCGGGGGAAGGACCTCGATTCGATCTCCTTCCCGCAGCGTCGCATCCGGCCGGATGATCGCGTCGGCCCGGGCGAACGCCACCGTCCCGGCATGCGGCGCGAGGGCGGGATGACGTTCGACCAGCGCCGCCATCGCGGTGGCCGCGGTCGTTCCGGCGGGAAGCCGGAGCGTGATCACCTGGTTCCCCGCCAGCTCGCGAAGCACCGCGTGAAGGACCAGTTCGATTCGGAGCTCGTCCGTGGAGGTCGTCAAGGGCCGGTCGCTTCGGTTCGAAGAAGTGGGTCACCGCGATGCGGAAGGAACTCGACGGGCGTGCCCGCCGGGACTTCGCCGTCGACGACCGGAAGCCGCGCGAAGCCGGTGGTGCCCACGAGGTGGGGGAGGTCGCCCGATCCCCGCCAGCCCGGAATCGCGACTTCGACGATCCCATCGGAGGTGATCACCAGATTCGCGGGCCGGAAGGCGGGCCGCCGCGGGTTTGCGCGGGTGGTGGTGTGCAGCGGCATCGGTCGCCACGCGGCGGGTTCTTCGACGCCCCGGAACGCATCGAACCAGGGGCGAAGCAGCACGTGCAGACACGCGAAGGCGGAGACCGGATTTCCGGGCAGGCCGACCGCGAGGGTGCGACCGTCCGGCGCGAGCCAGGCGGAGAACGGTTTCCCCGGTTGCATCCGGACGCCGCGCACGAGCGTCTTCCAGCCTCGTTCGGACCAGTGCCCGGGGACGAGATCGAGCGTGCCGGCACTGACGCCGCCGACGGTGACCACCAGGTCGGCGTCGTCCGCGGCGGCGTCCAGTTCGCGGGCGGTCGCCGCGGGCTCGTCGGTGACGTGTCTGGCCCTGGTGAGGCTTCCTCCGAACGTCCATCGATCGGCGATGAGATCGACGAGCAGCGGGCGATTCGAATCGCGGATCCGCACCGCATCACCGTCGCGATCGAGGGGATCGTCGGCGGGGCGGAGTTCGTCACCGGTGGTCACGATGGCCACCCGGGGTGGGCGTCGGATCGAGACCAGCCCCGTGCCCACGGCGGCACCACCCGCGATCGCCACGGCCCGCGCCGCGGCGTCGACGCGGGTTCCCCGGGGGACGAGGACGTCACCTGCCTTCGCATCGGCCCCTCGTCGGTGGATGTTCCGGCCCTCACGCACGTCCTTCGCCGCGACCGCGAGCGGATCGCCCCGGTCCGTGGCCTCGTGTTCGACGACGGCGTCGAGGGACTCGGGAACCGCGGCGCCGGTCGCGATCGAGACACAGCCGCCGGCGGCCACGTCCTCGGGCATCGCGCCGCCGGCCGGAATGGATCCGAGCACCGGCAGCCTCGCGCCGGTCGCGAGGTCCGCGGTCCGCACGGCGTAACCGTCCATCGTCGCGCGGTCGAAGGGCGGGTGATCCCGGTCGGCGTGGATCGGCTCGGCGAGGACGCGACCGAGGAGGTCGTCGTCGGTGACCCGCATCGTGACCTCCGGCCGTTTCGCGGGAATCGTTTCGAGCAGTCGGGCGATCGCCGCCTCGACCTCGATCGGGGGGGCGCCTTCTCCGCGGCGGCTCATCGCGCTTCACGTCCGAGGAAGGTGAGGATGCCGTCGATCGCGACGTCCGCGGAAGGTTCGAGATCGTGTTCGGCGAACGCGACCTCGAGTCGTCCGGCGCCGACGCCCGACGCGGCGAGCGACGCCCGCCATCCGATCGCATCCGCCGCGGGCACCACGGTGTCCGCCGCCCCGTGCACCACGAGGGCGCGCTCGGCCACTTCGCCGCCGACCTGCATGGGATTCAGGGTGCCGATTTCGGCCGCGATCTCCGCGGGAACCCCGAGTGCTTCGGCCAGCGCGAGCTCCATGCGTTCGGGGCGATTGCCGTAGGTCTCGAGGATCGGGGGAGAGACCAGGACGAAGGATCGGACGTCGAGTTCAGCCGTCGCGACCGCGAGCAGGGGCGCGGTCGCCGAGAGTCCGACCACCGAACACTGATGTCCTTCAGTCGAGCGTCGAGCGGCCGTGAGCAGATTCCGGGTCGCATCGATGCAGCCCGCCGCATCACGCACCGCATCGAAGCCGGCGGGTCGGACCACCGCGTGGCCGTCGTCGAGCAACGCCTCGGCGAGGCGATCGCCGAACTCGACGAGTCCCCGGGCCGCGGGGCGTTCGAGTTCGATGCCGAACATCGCATCGCCGGCGAGGATCACCACCAGATCCCCGCTCGGCTTCGAGGGTGACCGGAGTTCCGCGGGGCGGGGTTCGCCGAACGCCTGGTACTCGAGCCGTTCGTGTCTTGTCGGGGACTTCTTCGGGGCCATGGACCCGCATGATAGAAAGGAGCCGCGCCGGCGGTGCGATCAGCGGGGGTCGTATCGGGAGTCGTCGTCGCTCAGGAAACCATTCCGGGGAAAGTCGGTTATGGTGTCGAGGAAGGCCTCGTGCCCGTGCATCCCGCAGCAGGCGACGTCCTCGCACTCGACGTGGCCATCGAGGCAGACGAGATTGGCGCAGCCGCCGTGCCGGAACGCCTGGGTGCCGCCGTGGACCAGTCCGAGATCGACTTCCACGGTGTTGGACGGCGCCCGCATGAACTTGTTCGCACCGCCGATCCATCCGCCGTCACCGAAGAGGGCGGTGGTGGTGGGGCGTCGATGAGCGGCGGCCGGGATCCCGCGTCGAGCGTGGTCCCAGCCCTCGAGCAGGTTTCCATCGGGATCGAGCGTCGGGTAGCGGCCCTCCGCGCCCACGAACGTCGTGTTGTAGTTGTAGCCCGTCGAGGGATCGGCGCCGAAGGTGCTGTCCCCCCGGAAGTCCGGGCACTGGAACACGCGATCCTTCCCGCCGAGATGGGTCCAGATCGGGCCTTCGACGATCGTGCCGTCCGGGCGATGCTGGAAGTCCCAGGTCGTGGTCCGGACGCCGCCGTCGATCACGTGGTGAAGGATCGCGGCGGGGTAGCCACCCTGCGTCGCGAGGTAGGACTCGGCCGCGATGTGGAGCTGCCGGAGGTTCGATCGGCATGCGGTGCCGCGGGAGGCTGCGGAGGCGGTCTTCAGCCCGGTCGAGACGAGGGCCATGATCGTGACCACCACGCCGAGGACCACCAGCATCTCGACGATGGTGAAACCGCGTCGTCGGGTGGTTCGGGCGGCGATGGGACGCAGGATCGCGTCGGGGAGCCCGCGTTCGGGCTTCGGGTGACGTCTCATTCGGTCCACCCCGCGAGGAGCAGGCCGAGGTCGGGCCCACCGACGTCACCGAGGCCGTCCAGATTCGCCGCCGCGTCCTCGGTGCCCCAGGCGGCCAGCATCAAGCCGAGGTCGATGCCATCGACCGTTCCATTCCCGTCGATGTCCCCGATGATTCCGGTGGAATCGTCGGGGGCGACGTCCGCGATCGCATCGATCTCCGGCGTCGACACATCACCATCGTTCGAGAGTCGCACGTATCGAATCCAGTCGAGTCCGATCGTCGCGAGATCGATGCCCGCACCGCCGCCCGAGCCGTCATACATCTCGATCAGTTCGAAGTGGCCCATGCCGGCCAGCTCCTGCGGGCTTCGCGCGGGATCGACGGGTCGGGTGAAATCGGTGGGCAGCCGACCGCCCGCATCGGCGTAAGGGCCGACGTCGAGCCAACCGATCGTGGGCATCGCACCATCGGCCTCGACCTCGATGACCTCGAACCAGATCACGCCATCCTGGCTCAGTTCGATCCGGCCGCCTTCCGCGTAGAGTCCGCCCGCGACGCCCGCGGGCGGGGCGAGATCGCTCAGAAAAGCATTTCCAAAGACCAGAAGGTCGACCCCGTACGGATTCGCCGGATCATCGAGGACCGGATGGTCGAAGGCGAGCACGATCGAGCCGCCGACCCCCAGCGAGACGATTTCGGAGGCCATGAACGCCGGCTGGAACGGGGTCACTGCGCCCGGGAAGAGACTTCCGCCGGAGGTGCGGGTCGGCTCCCCCAGGGCGGCCTCCGGAAAGTCGTAACCAGGAACGCCTCCGATGCCCGGATCGAAGCTCACCACCTCGGTGGCGAAGGGGCTTTCGGCTCCGGCGGCGGCGATGATGGCCGCCGTCGCGGCAAGCACCGTGGGAGGGGCGGAAAGACGGTTCGAAAGCGAGGGCCGGAACGGCATGTCGATGCACTCCGACGACCGGATTCGCGCCGGTCGGGCGGAAAGACGTCCGATCGCGTCGGACATCCAATCGTTCGGGCAGGTCTTCCGGCTCCGGGCGTCTGACGAACCGGCCTTCCCAAACCGCCGAGGATTCGACGATGCAGTGGCTGATGGTCCGCGAGATCGACCTGATTCGGTCGATCCTGCCCGTTACGGCGGCGCGTCCGCGGCGGCTTTGAACCGCCTTCCCTTCAAGGATGACACGGAGATCCATTTCTGGACGGTGCCTCCCTGCCCGCGATTCGTCACGGGACCCGATATCACCGGGGAGTATATCGGCTGCCGCCGTGGTGTCGTCGGCCGATCGGGCGGGGTCCGGACGCGTTGACACCCTTTCATGCCGCCCGCTACCCTGCTCCTTCTGCCTGCCCCGGTCCGGGGTGGACGGAACCGCCCGTGGCTCCGCCGCGAAGCGGTTTCGATGCGGAGACGGGAACCCGGGTTCCCACCGTTCACGTCCCTTCACCGGGACAGAGTCGAGGTGCCGATCGGCCTCCGTTTCGGAAGTCGTTCGTGCCTTCAGTCCCGTTCCCCGGCCGCGTCGATGCGGCCGGATTCACGCCTGGTCCGATTTCGGACCGACCGCCGGCGGATCCACCGGATCCGTTCCACGGCAGACCCCGCCGATCGAATTCCGTTCGGCGATGGAGGATCGATTCGATGGATCGCACGTTCCGTACCTCGACGTCCACCAGCCTCGTTCGCGCCCTCGCGATCGGTGGCGTGCTGCTCACCGG
>NYSY01000183.1 GCA_002683215.1 Planctomycetaceae bacterium | reverse complement strand
TGAGCCTCAAGCGGGCCCAGTGGGGTACCAACGACACCACCGACTATTCGGCGGACATCGGTGCCGACGGCTTCGAGAACCCGTCGCCCAAGCGGGGCGGCATGGATGACCACGGTGCCATGGGTACCGACAAGATCCAGTTCTGATCTCGATCGATCGAAGGTTGAAAACACGCGGGCCCGTCCTCTTCAGGACGGGCCCGCGTTTTGTGGGGATCGGCATGCGACCTTAGGGCGGGGTCACCGATCCTCCCGCGAGAGAGAGTCTGTTGGTGGGGTTCAGCACATCGCCATGAAGGTGAGACTGGTGAGCAGGGCGAGGCGACGACGATGGGCCGAGAACTGAAACAGCTGGAAAGCGAGCATGGGGTATTCTCCGATCTTTGGTTTTCGAGCACCCGAGTCTGCCGCGTCCGCGACGCGACGCAAGAGCCGACACCGATTCCTCCGCACCGACATGAACCGCCAAACCGCATGACCAGAACCCCCCCCGCTGACGTCTTCAGAAACGCGGTCCGCCGCCGAACGCCGTTCGGTTCTCGGACGATCGCGATGCTCGGCATGCTCGCGATGACGGGACTGGCGACCGCGGCGCCCCCGTCGATGGAGGAAGCGGTCGCCGGTTGGCTGCGGGCGAGAGCCTGGCTCGACGCGGGCACCCTTCCCGCCGAGGCTTCCGAAGAGTCCCGGATCGAGGTCACCGGCGCGGAGGCGGTCGGCGTGGTCCTTCGAATGGACGGCCGGTCGATCGGGCGGGGCGACGATCCCGCCGGTGATGACCGCGCGGTGCGACGAGCCCTCGGCCGCGCACTCGCGCAGGCGTTCGGCAACGAACGGGTTCGCGACCTTCCCGCGGGGCTTCAAAGCACCCTTCCCTCGCGACTCGCGCTCGAACTCGAATTCGCGGGCGTCGACGAACCCCTGCTCGGCGGCACCCTCGCGGCGGCTGCGCGTCGCGTCCGACCGGGGATCGACGGCATCGCGATCCGACGCGGAACCGCGATCGCGAGAAGCCTGCCGGGACGCGAACTCGCGACCGGAACGGCGGGCGCGACGTCCTCGATCATCTTCCGACTGCTCGATGAACTCGGACTCCCCCCCCGGGACCTGCCACAACTCCGCGAATTGGACCAGGTGTCGCTCCGAAGGTTCGAGACGATCCGCATCGCACAGGCGGCGTCGGACGAGTTCCCGCGGGTGCTCCTTCGCACGGGCGATCGCGTGGAGCGCGGCCCCGTTCCATCCGCGACCGCCAGGGAGATTCGCCGGAGAATCGTGACCAATCTGCTCGGTCATCGTCCGGCGGACGTCGAGGACGCGGTGGATCGCCCCCGTTTCCTGGGAGACTACGACCCGATCGCGGATCGGCACGACCCCTTTGAAGCCACCCCCGCCGACCGGCTTCTCGCCGCGTGGGCCCTGGCCGCGAGTGGGAGTGCCGGCTCCGGAGACGCCGCCCTCGATCGGCGATCGGAGGCCACCGCACTCGCCCTCCTTCGGGAGACCACCGCGCAGGAGCTGGAGGATCCGGCCTGCGCAGATCTCGCGTTGTTCACCGCCACCGCCCTCGAAGAGCAGGCGGACATCGGAAGGTTGCTCGAAACGATCGAGGCCGGTCCTGAACCCGCGGATCCGGTGGGCCGGGCGCGATGGGCCGCCGCGATCGGGGCGACGCCGGCGAACCTCGTCGACGACGCCACCTTCATCCGACGCCTCGATGATGCGTGGAGCGTGAACCGCTCGGTCGACGCGATGATCGCCTCGTTCGAATGGCTGGCCCACGCGGAGCGAAGTCGGGCGCGACGAACCGGCGGAGCCTCACCTCGACTCGCCGCACTGCGGGCGGTCCGAGATTCGCTGCTGCTTCGGCAGGAGACCGACCCGACCATCGACCTCGCGGGCGGACTCGAGCTCCGGGCCGGCAACAGGAGCACCGTCGACGCCCGAACACTTCGACCGGGCCTCGGCATGGCGGTCCTTGAACACCTCCCGGGCGACGACCTCGATGCCGATCGTCGCGCCAGGGCGGGCATGCAGGGGATCGTTCGCTTCCTTCGGCAGCTCGAGACCGCCGAACGGGATGCGCGACTTCTCCCGGGATGGCGGAAAGCCACCGGCGGCCTCCGAATCGCTCCCTGGTCCGCACGCCAGTCCGTCGCCGCGAACGCGACCGCCGTCCTGCTGCTCCTGGAATCGACCGGCTGAAAGCCGCGACTCGATCGTCGAAAACATCGGAACCGGCAAAATCGGGGGTCCTGGCCCGCGGAAAGCCTTCCTGCCCCCGTTTCTGGCCTGTCCATGCGGTTTTCCGGGATCCATTTCGTATACTCGTCGGACGGTTGGTGGGTCTTCCGTGGTACGAAACGCCGCCGATTCGCCCGTCGACAAGGTGGAACCGGGAATCATCTCGATCGTCCAAGAACCGGACTGGAGTCCTTGCCATGCAGAAGATCACGAACCGCCTTTCCCTCGCCGCGATCCTCGCCGCCGGCATCGCGCCCGCGTGGACCTGCGACTCGGCCATGGGCCAGAACCTCTCCGACCGGATCCGCGCCGTCGCGAAGCAGCGGGAAGCCGAGGCGTCGCGTGACACCAGTCAGGCCACGCTGCTCGGAGCCTTGATCTACACCGACATCAGCGTGGACTTCGACGAGACGCCGGCCCGCGAGGCCTTCGACTACCTTCGCCAGATACTCGGCGTCGATCTCGTCGTTCGCTACAACGACGAACGGAGCGGCATGGGGATCGACCCCGAAGCACCGATCTCCCTGAAGGCGACCGACAAGCCCGCCCTCACCGTGGTCGAGATGATGCTTGACCAGTGTGGCGATCTCGACCCCTGCACCTGGCAGCTTCGCCAGGGCTTCATCGAGCTGGGAACCAAGGAACGCCTTTCCGCACCCGCGGCGCGCAAGTTGCGGATGTATCCGATTCGTGACCTGCTCTTCGAAGTCCCGATGTTCGACAACGCACCCGAATTCGACCTGAGCAGTTCCCTCCAGTCCGGCGGTGCCGGTGGCGGCGGCGGTGGCGGCGGCTTCGGCGGCGGCGGCGGCGGTGGCGGCGGCTTCGGTGGCGGCGGCGGTGGTGGCGGCGGCTTCGGTGGCGGCGGTGGTGGCGGTGGCGGCGGTGGCGGCGGTGGCGGCGGCGCCCCGTTCGGCAACCCCGAAGGTGAACCGGAACGCCTCTCCGAAGAAGAGAAGACGCAACAGCTGATCGACATCATCGTCGAGACCATCGAGCCGGAAGCCTGGCAGATGAACGGCGGTGACGCGGCGTCCATTCGCTACTACGAAGGCGTTCTGATCATTCGCGCCCCCGACTACATCCAGCGACAGATCGGTGGCTACCCATTCGCCCCGAGAAGACGAGCGGCACCGGCGCAGCGTCGAAACGGTCGCTATGTCAGCTTCACCGCACCGATCTCGATCATCGAGAACGTGAAGTTCCGCGGGACCACGGTCACCGGGTCCGCAGGCGGCGCCGGAAACCCCTGAGGGCCCGACCATGCCCAGACACTCGACCGCGAAACTCCTCCTCGCGATGGTGGCCGCATGCACCCTCGCCGATCTTCCCGCCCCGGCCACGTCCACGCCCGCATCGATCGCCTCGACGGCGACTTCCGCGACCGGGACCATCCGGATCGTCGGGGCGGAACGCACCCGGCCCGACGGTGCCTTCTGGGCACGCTCCGATGCCGACGTCCACGGACGCCTGTCCCTGCTTCGGGTCGAACTGTTGTGCGAAGACGCGGACCCGCGACGGGCGAGACGCGCCTTCGCCGATGCACTCGGCCTCAACTTCGTCGATCACTTTCCCAAGCCCGACGCGGATGCCCAGGCCCCGGCAACGATCTCGATCGCGCTCCGCGATGTCTCCGCGGTCGAAGCCCTGGAGGCCCTCATCGAGGCATCGAGCGGGAGCCGGCGAGCCGCCTGGCAGGTCCGATCCGGCATTCTGGAGGTCGGCCCACGCGAGACGCTCGCCCGTCGGACCCGGCCGATCAGCCGGGTGATCGAGGTGACCGACCTCCTGCTCGAACCACCCTCGTTCGTACCTCCGGACCATTTTCGACGAGGCTTCGGACTCAACGCGAGCGATGAGAAGACGCTTCGCCGGACGCCGCGGCAGATCGGCGCGGACCTTCTCGGCTCGATCGTCGCCCAGGTCGAACCGGACGCATGGCATCCGGTGAGCGCGGCGGAGATCGCGGACGGCGTGGTCGACCCGGTCGATCCTCGAGACCCGTATTCCGGTCGGAATCTCGACCCCGGACGGATCGATCCGGAAACCGAGACCCCGGTACCCATCTACGTGCAGGGAAGATGGGCGACCGCCCGACTCAAAGGCGGCGTCATCGTGGTCCGCGCCCCGGCGTTCGTGCTGATGGGGATCGAAGGTCTTCCAAAGGCGGTCGCCCCCCCCGAGATCCTGCTCGAACCTCGCTGACCGTCCGGCCATCGTCTCATCGGGTGAGCGCGGTATCGTCTGCACAGCGTGAACCCGACTCCCCCCCAGTCGAATTCAGCCTTCCGCGATCCCTTGGTGATCGCGGGCGGATGCGTAGGACTCGCCTGCATCTCGATCGTCCTGTTCGCGTCTCAGGAGGCGTGGGCCGCGTGGTTCACCCACCCCCTCCTGCTCGATCGAATCGGCGAGGTGCCCTCCGAGACCGTGCGTGGCGTCCGTCTGCTCTTGATGGTCGCGCCGATCACCGCCGTCGCGTGGACCGCCGCACCCTGGCTCCTTCGCTGGTTGGATCGGGTCTCACCCATCCCGCGATTTCCGAGTTTCCCGCCACCGCCGACCTTCGCGACGAAGTCGATGGTGGTGCTTCTGACGGTGCTCGCCCTCGTTCCACGTCTGATTCGAATCGACGAGAGCCTCTGGTACGACGAGATCGCGGCGATGTCCTCGTTCTCCATCCACGGACCGGGGCCCGCGCTCGGGAACTACTACGCCCTCAGCAACCACGTCCTCCACTCCGCACTCGCCAGCCTGATGATCGAGGCCAACGGCGGTGCGAACGAACTGGTGCTGAGAACACCGGCCCTGCTCGCGGGAATCGCCTGCGTCCCCGCGATGTTCGCCCTCGCGAGGACCGTCGACGGAGACCGATTCGGGCTCATCGCCGCCGCGGTGATGGCCCTGATGCCGGTCGCGGTGCTCGAGAGCGTCGATGCCCGCGGCTACTCGCTGATGATGCTGTTCTCGATCCTCACCACCTGGCAGGTGGTGAGGATCTCGGATGGCCGTCGCGGAAGCACCCTGTGGTATGCCGCGTTCGCGACCCTCGGTTGCTGGTCCCACTTCGCCTTCGCCTTCGTGCCGCTGGGTCATGCGTTGCTCGCATTGTCGTGGCTGCTCCGGCGACATCGACGCGGGCCCGGGCTGAGACTCTTCACCGGCCTCGCCCTCGGCGGGCTCACCACCCTGCTCGTGCTCGCACCCGTGCTCCCCTCCTTTCTCGAGATCCGCGAGGAATTCGTCGCGGTCGACGGGGATGAACCATCTCTTTTCGGCATCGAAGCATGGAAGGGGCTCCTCCAGCTCGGAGGATCGTGGTACCTCTGGGCGGCCCTCCCCGGACTCGCCCTCGCGCTGCTCGGTGGTACCGAGTCGAGCCGGTGGCCCAGACTTCGAATCGCCACGATCGCCTCCATCGCGGGCGGCCTGGTCACCGCCGTGGTCCTGCTCGTGGGAGACGCCTGGGTCTACGCCCGCTTCCTGCTGTTTCTGATTCCGGGTTCCGTGCTGCTGATCGCGGCGGGGATCCGAGCGCTCGCATTCCTCCCGCAGCGATCGGAGCCCGCCTACGTCGCGGTCCTGATCCTCGCCGTCGGCTGGTGCACCGCGTTGGCGGTCCGCCCCGCAAGACAGCCGATCCGGGACGCGATCGAGACGATGGCGACGGCCGGAACATCCGCATGGTCGATCGGGCTGGGCGACGACGTCGCCGACTACTACGCGTCTTTGCTGGATCTCCGATTGCGGCATGCGGGTGATCTGGGAGCACGCCTCGACGCCGAAACGCTGGAGGCGGGTCCCGATCGCATCGTGATGCTCTACCCCGATCTGGTCACCGGTCCGACGCGCTCGCGGCTTGAAGCGGCGGGATTCACCACGGTCGAGCGATTCGAAGGCTGGCTGGACTGGGGCCACGGCGATGTCGAGCTTCTGACGCGTCCGCCCCGCTGAGCGGGAGTGCCGGACCGCGGCATCAATCGTGACGCAGGGCGTCGATCGGATCCTTGCGACTCGCGATGATCGCCGGATAGATGCCGAAGATCAGCCCCACGCTGACGGCGACCAGCAGGCTCGACCAGATCGACCATGGCGCGATCACGGGCTCGATCTTGAATTCACCTTCGACGAGATCGCGGAACGCCGGGAACGACAGCAACCACGGTACGAACGAGCCCAGCCCGAACGAGATTCCGACGCCGAGCGCGATCCCCAGGATGCCGCCGAGCGACGAGATCGAACCGGTCTCGACGAGGAACTGGGCGATGATGTGGTTCCGGGTGGCGCCGAGGGCGCGACGAATCCCGATCTCGCGGGTTCGTTCCACCACGGACGCCAGCATGATGTTCATGATCCCGATCCCGCCGACGAGGAGTGAGATCGCGGCGACGGAGACGAGCATGATGTTCCAGATCAACATCGTCCGCTTCGCGTTCTGCAGGAGCTCCCACGGCACGATCACCTGCACGTCGCGGAGCGTCGGATGCTCGATCTCGAGAATCCGCGTGGCGAGTCGGGCGAGGTCGATCACCTCGTCGGTGTTCTCGGCCTGCAGGTAGATCTCGCTGATCTTGACGTCCTCACCGCTGAACGAACCACTCGTCCGACGGACCACGATGTCCCCGAAGTTCTGCTTCGCCGAGGAGATGGGAATGTGGACGTCCTTGTTGATATCACGGCCGACCAGCGCGACGCCCGCCCCGCCCGCGAGCCCGATCGGCTCGAGCACCCCGACGACCTTGAAGACCTGGCTGTCGACCCGGAGATCCTTGCCGACCGGATCCTCCAGCCGGAAGAAGGTGTCGGCGATCTCCGAGCCGATGACCGCGACCGGCGCGGACCCTTCGATGTCGGCGTCGACGAGGTATCGACCACCGGGACGCACCGAGAGGTTGGCGGTCCGGGAGAGATCGGGCGTCGTCCCGAAGACCTGACTGATGGTCCGCTCGTTGCGTCGTCGAATCTCGGATCCGACGGCCTTCAGCGGGACGAGGTGCTTCCCCCGCAGCCCGGGGCCCGGAACGGCCCCGCTCGTGGCGTCCAGATCCGCGGAAGGGCCCACGAATTCCTGCAGCCGCTTCAGATCCAGACGCGTCAGACCATATTCGACGACGGAGGTGTTTCTGGTGCTTGCAGACTGGGTCGCCGGCGGCTTCTGGCTCCGGATGATGATGTTCGTCGCGCCGAGATCGGTGATCTGCCGGAGCGTCGACTGTTTGTTGCCCTCGCCGATCGAGACCACGATGATCACCGCCGCCACCCCGAGGATGATTCCCAGGCTGGTCAGCGTGGACCGCAGCTTGTGCAGGCCAAGGTTCTTGATGCCGAGGCGGATGATCTCGAAGACGAAGGTCATGAAGCGGATTTTCCGTCGAGGACGGTGGTCTGGGCCGAAGTCCGGAATCGGCGTCGGGACCCATCTTACGACGCCGGGATCGAATGCGGTGCCGCCGCGGCCTCGGCGTACGGTCGCCGATTCGAGCCGCTACCCTCCCCCTTCATGTTCGAACTCGTGGAAGAACTCGAGGATGCGACCGGCTGCAGCTGGACGCTGCAACGGCTGGACGCCGAGGGTCGGCTGGAACGCTCCCGGATACGTCTGGGTTGGGCGGACTACGGCGTCTGGAGCCCGGACGGCGGCGTGACGCCCGTGCGGGTGGCGGAGGCCGTCATCGCCTTCGCCCTCGATCGGCCTGAATTCGACCCGCTCCCGGATCCGTTCGACGCGGCGATGGCGAGACGACGGGTCCCCGACGCGGATGATCGGATCGGCCGTCTGATCCGCTGACGCGGACGGTCAATCCAACAGGGACTGGAGTTCCTGCTCCCGATAGGTGAGTGGAACCTCCACGCTGAACGTCGAGCCCGAGCCGACATCGCTGGAGAGGGCGACCTTCGCCCCGAGCAGTTCCGCGAGTTCCCGGCAGATGGCGAGCCCGAGGCCGGTGCCGCCGAACGATCGAGTGTGGGAGGCGTCGGCCTGCCGGAACTTCTCGAAGATCGTCTCCTGCAGGTCGTTGGGAATGCCCGGGCCGTGATCGGTCACCCGGAAACGAACCCCGCTGAATCCGTCGCCCCGGACGAATCCCTCCGCGGCGAGGATGACCACCGAGTCCTCCGGCGAGAACTTCACGGCGTTGGAAAGGAAGTTGAAGAGGATCTGCTGAAGCTTCCCCGCATCCGTCTCCAGCCTCGGCACCGCCCCCGCGACCGTGTGCTCGATGGTGATCCGCTTCGCCTCCGCCTGGGGCCGCATGATCGTGACGAGGCCTTCCATCAGCTCGCCGACGTCGACGGGGTCGATGGAGAGTTCCACTCGCCCCGCCTCGATCTTGGCCATCTCCAGGAGTTCCGAGATCATCTCCAGAAGCCGGCGGGCGCTGGTGATGATGTTCGACAGATACCGCCTTCGTTTCGGATCGGGCGTCACCTCCTGCGACGCGAGTTCTTCGAGCAGTTCCGCGAAACCGATGATCGAGTTCAGCGGCGTCTTCAACTCGTGACTGACGTTGGCGAGAAATTCGCTCTTGAGCCGGTTGGACTCGAAGAGACCGATGTTCGCCTCGGAGAGTTCGGTCACCTTGAAGTCGAGCGACTCGTTCATGCTCCGCAATCGCGACGCGGTGAGCGAGGTTTCGTCGAGCATGCGGTTGAAGGCCTCCGCCAGCTGCTCGAAGTCGTCACCGGTCCGGATGTCCGCGCGGACCGTGAAGTCGCCCTGCTCCACCCGCTCGGCCGTGTCGCGAAGCCGGCGGACCGGCTTGAGGATGACCCGATTGAGAATGAACCAGAAGAAGAGCGTGGAAAGCGCGACCGCCACGATGCCGACCGCGACCAGGTAGATCCGAGTCGACAGCAACTGGCCCGCGGCCAGTCGGCTCGGGCGTTCGATCAGGAGCAGGCCTCCAAGCGTTTCGGCGGAACCGAGCGGCCCCGGATCGACCTCGGCGATGATCGCCGCCCGCCGCCATGCGGGCCCACGGAGTCCGCGGGCATATCGATAGATGATCTCGTTGCCCGATTCGACCTCCTGAAAGACCTCCTCGAGATCGTCGGATGCCTCGAATCGACGCGCCGCATCGGATGCGAAGGGAAGTTCGGCCGGATCGATCTCGGCGCGGGGGACGAGTCGGATCGGAAGCAGTCCCGTGGCCGAGGAACGGGACGGGGACTCCAGCCAGGTGTCGGCGAGCTGCCGGGAGACCTCGAGCTGGCTCTGGAAGACGAGCTGCTCGGAGCGGATCCACGGGAGCGCGAGCGTGCCGGTGACGATCACCAGCGACGCGATGCCGAAGAGGAACAAGACCTTGTTGGCGAGGGAGAGTCCGGAGGTCATGGTTTCAAACGGTAGGATACGACGATGCACCGCCCCGGCGCCGATCCCGACTCCATGCTCCCCTCGGACGTCTTGTGCGATTTCTGCACCCGGCCATGGAGCGACGACATTCCCCTCGTGGAGGGGCATCAAGGGTCCTGCATCTGCGGAAATTGCCTTTCGACCGCCTGGCGTGCCGTGATCGACGCCGGAATCGACGATGCACCGCCCCAGACCCCCGAGGACGACATCACCTCCGGCCCCGCCTGGATCTGCGCGATGTGCCTCGAGCCACGACGCGACCCTGCGTTCCAGAGCCCCATTCGGGAGGAGGCCTTCGTCTGCCGTCGCTGCATCAGACTGGCGGGTCGGGCCCTCGACGGCGATCCCGATCACGACTGGAAGAAGCCATCGAGCGGTGCTGTCGCGGACCGCGGCCAGCACGACTGAACGCCCCGCCCCTACCCCGTGACCCCGACTCCGACCGGACCGACGATGCGACTCGCCGCCATTCAACTTCGTTCCGCCCTGCTCGACCGCGACGAGACCTCGAAGCGGATCGTGGAACACATCCACGCCGCCGCGGACGCGGGCGCCGAACTGGTGGCGTTTCCGGAAGCCTGCCTTCCCGGGTACCCGGTCTGGCTCGCCCGAACCGGCGGCGCCGAGTTCGATGCACCACGACAGAAAGCCGTCCATGCCCGGTACGTCGACGAATCCGTGATGCCCGATCACGGGCACCTCGAATCGATCTGCGCGGCCGCGGCGATCCGTGGCATCGAGGTGGTGGTCGGCGTGGTGGAGCGGGCCGTCGACCGTGGCGGCCACACCCTGTACTGCTCGGCGCTCTGGATCGATGCCGAGGGTCACCTCGTCAACAACCACCGCAAACTGGTCCCCACCTACGAGGAGCGACTCTGCTGGGGCAACGGGGACGGCGCGGGCCTCCGCACCCGGCAGGTCGGCGAATTGCGGGTCGGCGTGCTCAACTGCTGGGAGAACTGGATGCCGCTCGCCCGCACCGCGCTGCAGAGCGACGGCATGGACGTGCACATCCTGCTCTGGCCCGGCGCGAAGTCGCTCACGCGTGATCTCACCCGCGTGGTCGCACGCGAGGGGCGGTGCTTCGCGGTCAGCGTGGGCGGGGTGCTCGCGCCCGCGGACCTCCCGAAGGATCTCCCGGAGCTCGACGAGCTCCGTCACTCCGACGAGCCGTATCTGCTTGAGGGCGGATCGGGGGTCGCCGGCCCCGACGGCGCGTGGATCGTCGACCCCGACTCCCTCGCCTCCGGCGAGGAGACGATGATCGTCGTCGACCTGGATCCCGCCCGGATCCGGGAGGAGCGTCAGAACTTCGATCCCGTCGGACACTATTCCCGCCCGGATGTCTTCGAACTGGTCGTCGACCGCCGTCGACAGGCCTTGACCGGATTCATCGACGACGCCACCCCGAACGTGACCCGGACCGGTGGGCCCTCGGTCGACGGGCTCGATCACCTCGTACTCACGGTGCGCGACCCGGACCACGCCGCCCGGTTCTATCGGGCGGTGCTCGGTATGGACGAGGTCCGGACCGGTGACGACGAGCGTGCGCTCCGCTTCGGCGGGCAGCAGATCGTGCTTCGAACCGAGGAGGACGGCGCCGGCGTGCAGGGAAGCCGGGCCACCTGGGGCTCCGCCGACCTCTGCCTCGTCTCCCGCACGCCCGCGGAACACTGGGTGCTCCATCTCAAGCGATACGGCCTCCAGATCGTACAGGGGCCGGTCGATCGCCACGGCGCGACCGGACCGATTCGATCGGTTCATTTCCGGGATCCCGAAGGCAATCTCATCGAGATCGCCAATCCACGCCCCCCCCGGCCCCACGACGCGCCGGCACCACCGGGGACGGATCCTTCGCTACCCTAGACACCCCCATCCCCCGAACGGAACCCCCATGCACACCGAACGAAGATCTCTCGCCGTCCGACGCGCCGAACGACGACAGGGCAAGACCAAGAAGATGGGCATCGTCGCAATCGTGCTGATGCTGCTCGCACTGGTCGGCTACGTCCTGACCAACGACGAATCCACGGTTCCCGGCGAAGGCGGCGAGGAGATGGTCGGGGAGTGAATCTCCCGGCCCCTCCGGTCCGACTCAACGCACCAGAACCCCCAGCCGACCGCGGTACCGCGTCATCTCCTCGATCGAGATCCACTCGTCCGGGCGATGCGCCACCGCGATGTCGCCGGGGCCCCAGATCACGCTGCGACATCCGAGCGGCACGAGACGGCCCGCGTCCGTTCCGAAGTTCACGCCGCGTCCGTCGACGTCGCTCGAGATCGCCCGCACCTCGGCGAGGAACGGGTCCGAGGGATCGATCGCGTAGGACGGGGTGTCGTTGGTCGCGGTGATCAGGCACGCGTCTTCCGCGAGCGGGGTCTCGCCGGCGGGAATCGGATGTTCGAGTCCCTCGAGGACCTCGACCGAAACGCCGGCGGCCTCGATCGCCGCGGCGAGCCTCGGCAGAAACGCCGTGGCGGACTGCCCGGGCAGCAGTCGGGCTCCGACTCGAAGGGCGCATCGATCGGGCATGACGTTGATCGCGGAACCCGCGTCGATCGCGGCCACGGTCAGAACCGGAAACGGCGTGTCCTCGAAGAGGTCGCTCGACTCGGCACGCTCCTCGACCATCGATGCCCGCAGACCGCGCAGGGCCTCGAGCACCGGGATCGTCCGCTCGATGGCGTTCACCCCCCGGTCGGGGAATCCCGTGTGACAGCCACGTCCACCCACCTCGATCGACAGTGAAAGATGCCCCTTGTGTCCTTGCACCGCCCGTTCGGACGTGGGCTCCCCGACGATGGTGCGATGGGGGATCGGCCGCCCACCCCACTGCGCGGCGAAATGTCCGGCGCCGATGGTGCCGATCTCTTCGTTGCAGGTCAGCAGCACCGCCAAAGGCGCCTCGAGCCCGCCGGTTTCGGCCGCGGCCCGGAGAAGATTGATCGCGATCGCATCGAACGCCTTCATGTCGCACGCCCCCCGACCGATCGCACGATCGCCCTCGATTCGGAGCGTGAAGGGGTCACCGGTCCACTCCGGTTCCATCGCCGGGACGACATCGACATGCCCGCAGAGCAGGAGTCCGGCCCCGTCGCCGGTCGCCTCGGGGCCGGTCTCGAACCAGAGATTCTCCTGGCCGTCACCGCAGTCGAATCGCTCGGCGCGGATGCACGGATGGTCGAGATACCCGCACACGAAATCACCCAGCGACCGGGTCGGACGCCTGGTGGCGCTGGTGGTGTCGAAGGCCACGAGACGGGCGAGGAGTTCGAGATCGGTGAGCGAGGTCATCGCATCAGACTACCGAGCCGGTCCGTTCACGGAGCGGCCTCGGGCGAGACCTGGCGTCGACGCAGGGTCATGGCGTGGAAGGGACGCCCCTCGCGACGGAATTTCCGCTCGAAGTTGGTCCCCACGACTTCGCCTTCACCAGCGGATTCCGGTCGCTCGAAGTCCTCGCGATCGAAGAGATCCGCGTGCCGACGCGCGTGGTCCTCGTACCACGACCAGAGATCGTCGTGATCGGTGACCAGCCGGAGCTCGCCACCCTCGGGGATGACCCGATGGAACGCCCGCATCGTCGCGTCCTGCATCACCCGCCGCTTGTGGTGACGCGCCTTCGGCCAGGGGTCGCTGAAGTAGAGGTGGACGACGGCGCACGACGCATCCGGAATCCGGTGGGTGACGATTTCGCTCGCATCGTCGTGCAGCATTCGGACGTTCCGAAGGTCACGACGCCGGATCCGGTCCGCCGCGTATCGAAAGAACTCCCCGGCCCATTCGATGCCGAGGAAGTTCGTCTCCGGCTGCAGTCCGGCCTGCTGGACGAGGAAGGTCCCCTTTCCAGAGCCGATCTCGAGTTCGAAGGAACGACCGGGCGTCTCGAAGAGCGTGCGCGGATCCCACCGGCCGGTCTCGAACGAGGGCAGATCCTCCCGGTCCAGACCGAAGCCATCGAAGTCCTGCTCACGACCACGACTCAATCCGAACGACATCAGGCATCCCCTCGCGGTTGACCGTCGACCGATCGTCGAGCCGGTGTTTCAAGGATGAAATCCGCGATGATCGCCATCGCGGCCTCTTCCATGGTGGTCTTGATCGCACCGTACTCGTCCGGCCCGCCGGTGGTCGCCGGCTGGAGCATGTGGTTGAGCCCTTCGAGCCGCACCACTTCGACCGAACCGCCCCCGATTCGAACCGCCGCCTCGATCGCCGGCAGATTGATGTCGGCGGCGACCTGAGTGTCGAGCGTTCCATTGATCGCGAGCACCGGCACCTCGACCTGCCGCCAGGCCGTGGCCGGGTCGAACCGGATGAAGCTGGTCATCCACGGCGACGTCATCTGCGTAATGCCCGCCGCTTCGAGGGTCGCCCGGATGTCGTCGGTGAACGGCTCCGCCTGCAGCTTCTCCTGCGCGGAATGCAGATCCCGAATCGCCTCGAGCAGGGCGGATTCATCGATCGGTGCCTCGCGAACCACCGCGATCAGTTCCTTCTGGACCTTCGAGATCGATTCGACCGTCGCCTCGTCGAGCCCCGATGCGCGGTAGATCCGGGGCAGTTGATCCTCGAGCACTCGTCCGCCATCGACGCCGCAGCCCGCGATCGAAACGAGAAACGCCGGTTTCGCCTCCGGCGCCGTCGCGGCCTCGCCGGCCGCCACCAACGCCACCACCGCACCCCCTTCGCTGTGACCCGCGAGCCCGCACCGTTGTGGATCGACGCCGGCCGCCTTCCCCAGGAACGCCAGGGCGGTCGCGGCATCGTCGGCGAAGTCGTGCGTGATCGCGCTCGCGAAGTCGCCCGTGCTCGCCCCCACGCCTCGATCGTCGAAGCGGAGGGACGCGATGCCGGCGGTGGCGAGGCGATCCGCGAGGACCAGGAACGGGCGATGCCCGAGCACCGTCTCGTCCCGATCCTGGGGACCGCTTCCAGAGACCAGCACCACGCCCGGGACACCACGCTCCCCGGTCTCCCGCGGAATGGTCAGCGTCCCATGCAGTTCGTGCCCCCTGGGCGACGGCATGACGACCTCGACCACCTCGTAGGGGAATGGCGGCTTCGGCTCCTGCGGTCGGAAATCCGCGACGACCGCGGGCCCTTCGGCGCGTGAGAACGTCACCGGAAGCTCGGTCGGCCCCTGGGTGAAGGTTCCTTCCCAGGAGCCGTCGACCGGCGAGATCGCCAGCGAAACCGGTACCGGCATCCCGACTCGGAAGACGATCGATCCCGGTCGGGACTCGGCGAGCGTGGCGGTCGCCTCGGCATCCGTGAACATCACGATCCGGTTCACGCCCTGGGCGGGAATGTCCATCTCCGCGGCGATCGCCCCATCCACCTCCCCCAGCAGGATGGAGAACGGGAGACGTGCGCCTCCCGGAAGCTGGAGCACCGCCTCGTGTCGCTCGACTTCCGGGATCTGGAGGAGATCGGGCACCGGCCGCAGGACGAACGCATGATCGACGCCACCCATCTCCCCCAGGGCCTCGCCCTTGAAACGGAAGACGCCCGCGATCCCCGCCGGCGTCGCGGCGCGGAGATCCATCTGGCACGTGACGCCGACCGAGGCGAAGTCGAGCCGGACCACCCCGTCCTCGACCGTCCGATGGATCGGTGTTCCGGAGAACATCCCCAGGACCGGAATGCTCGCCGTGATCGACGACGGTTCGGTCGATCCGTCGACCGCCAGCTGGATCATCACGGGTCGCGGGAAGGGCTCGACGGGCACCTCGGCCACCCAACTTCCGTCGGGAAGCGACGAGATCGGACTCGTCTCGGTGGTCGGGGGTTCGTCCGCGATCGCGGTGGCGAACCGCGTCGTGGCGATGGCCGACGACTGCGTCGAGATCGCGAACGCCGCCGATGCCAGGACGTTGAACACTGCGGTCGGATTCATCACCTGCGGCTCCCGGGGTCTGACGATCGGTCTCGTCCCGCGGAAGACGGCGCCCCGCGGAGATCAGGCCGAATCGTAGCGAATCATGCGTTCCACCACGTTGCCGTCGCCGATGATCGCCACCCTGGGACGGTGAGTCTCCATCTCCTCGACCGTCATGTGGCAGAACGACATCACGAGCACCGTGTTCCCGGGCGCCGTCAGCCGCGCCGCGGCACCGTTGATGCCGATGATGCCCGAGCCGGGCTCCCCCTTGAACACGTAGGTCTCGAAGCGACTGCCGCTGTCGACGTCGCAGACCAGCACCTTCTCGTTGATGCGAAGTCCCGTGGCGTCCAGAAGGTCGGTGTCGATGGTGATCGAACCGACGTAGTCCGGATCGCACTGGGTGACCTTCGCACCGTGGATCTTGGCGAACAGGACCTCCCGCAGCATCTCTTCAGTCTCCTTGTCTCGACGCGGCCGGGTCGCCGGGCCGTCTCCATTCGACGCTGGTCCCGGACTTCCAGAGCGTCTCGATGTCGTAGTAGAACCGCTGCTCCGGCTCGAACAGGTGGATCACCACGTCGACGAAGTCGGCCACCACCCAGGTTCCACCCGAATCCCGGTTCGTCCGGTACGGGGGTTCACCCCGCTCCTTGCCGAGATCCTCGAGGGCCTGGGCCACCGACTTCATCTGTCGACTGCTGGTGCCGCTCGCGACCACGATGTAGTCGGAGACCTGGCTCAGCCCCTGGACGTCGAGCACCTTGACATCCGAGCATTTCATATCGGAACAGATCCGGGCGCACTCGATGGTGAACGCCCGGACCTGTTCAGGATCGCTGTTGGACTTCGTACGGCTCAAAGAATCAAAGCCCGAGCAGGTCGGAGATGTTCGGTCCGACCTTGACGACGAGCGCCGCGAAGACCACCGACACCACGCTCACCAGCTTGATGAGGATGTTCAGCGCGGGACCGGAGGTGTCCTTGAAGGGGTCGCCCACCGTGTCGCCGACCACGCCGGCCTTGTGAGCGTCGGAGCCCTTGCCACCGAACTTGCCGGTCTCGATGTACTTCTTGGCGTTGTCCCAGGCACCACCGGCGTTCGCCATGAAGATCGCGACCGCGAAGCCGCACACCAGCGTTCCGGCGAGAAGGCCCATCACGCCGGCGACGCCGAGGATGAGGCCGACCACGATCGGTACCGCGACGGCCATCAGAGACGGAAGGACCATCTCCTTCTGAGCGCTGGCGGTGGAGATGTTGACGCACGATGCGTAGTCGGGATATTCCTTGCCATCGACATCGAGCTGGTAGGGCCACTTCAGCGGATCTGAGATGTCCTCATCGCTCATCCCGCTCTTCTTGAATCCGCCCCGCATGATCTTGAACTGCCGGCGACACTCGTCGATCATCGCGAATGCCGCGCGTCCGACCGCGTTCATGGTCATCGCACAGAAGAGGAAGACCAGCATCACGCCGAGGAAGAGGCCCGCGAGGACCTTGGGGTTCATGATCGTCACGTCATAGAACTGGAGCAGCTGCGGAATGGTCGCCAGATCCGTCGGGACGATCTCGAAGAAGTAGGTCTTGTTGTTGGACTCCATCGAGAAGAACGTCCCGTCACCCATCACCTTGGCGTTCTTCATCTCCCAGCCGCCGTTGTTGAAGCCGTCGTAGATCTCGCTGCGATCACGCGAGGCGAGCAGCAGGGCTCCGATCGGGACGGATGACTCCGCGGCGGGATCGCCGTCGATCGCGAAGACGCCATGGCCTTCGTAGACGAAGGTCTCGGCGGCAACCTGCTCCGGGGTCGAGCCGACGCTGCCGAGCTGGGTCTTGACGGTGATCACGTAGGCCGCGAGCAGGGCGAGGGCCGTGAGGGCCGCCGATCCGATCGCAAAGCCCTTGCCGGTCGCGGCGGTGGTGTTACCGAGCGAGTCCAGCATGTCGGTTCGTTCACGAACGTACTTTTCCTGATGGGTCATCTCCGCATTGCCGCCCGCGTTGTCCGCGATCGGACCGTACGCATCGGTCGCAAGCGTGATGCCGAGGGTCGAGAGCATGCCGACCGCGGCGATGCCGACGCCCAGCACGCCCAGCAGGAACGTGTCGCCGCCGCCTGCGGCGACGAACGAGATGAGGATCGCGACCACCACCGTGATCAGCGGAATCCAGGTCGACTTCATGCCTTCGGCGATGCCGGAGATGATGACGGTCGCCGGTCCCATCTGGGCCTGTTCGGAGATCCGCTGGGTCGGTGCGTGTTCGTAGGAGGTGTACTTCTCGGTACCCCAGGCGATCACCAGCCCCGCGACGAGACCGACCACGATGGCGATCCAGAGTCGCCACCAGACGACCCCGGCCAGAGCCATCTCCTCGCTGCCGAGGGCAAACCAGAGCAGGCCGGCGGAACCGAGGATGATCATGGCGGAACTCGCCCAGACGCCACCATGGAGGCTCTTCAGGAGCTGGGCGAGCGAGGCGTCCTCCTTGGTGCGGACGACGAAGATGGCGAGAATCGAAGCCAGAATGCCGAGGCCTGCGAGCGCCGGCGGAACGGTCACCAGACTGAGCGAGGCCACGTCACCGAGGGAGAGCTGGACGGCGGCGGCGGCGGCGAGGGCCATGGCCGCGAGCACCGAGCCGTAGTAGGACTCGTAGAGGTCGGCACCCATGCCGGCGACGTCACCGACGTTGTCGCCGACGTTGTCCGCGATGGTCGCGGGGTTGCGGGCGTCGTCCTCGGGGATACCGGCTTCGACCTTGCCCACGAGGTCGGCGCCGACGTCCGCGGCCTTGGTGAAGATGCCACCACCGACGCGGGCGAACAGGGCCTGCAGGGAGGCACCCATCGCGAAGCTCAGGGTGACGGTCGTGATGTCGACGAGGCCGCCGGCGAACGAGTCACCGAGGAAGACGTAGAAGATGAAGAACCAGAGCGAGATGTCGAGGAGGGCGAAGCCGGTGACGCAGAGACCCATGACCGCACCGGCGCGGAAGGCGACGGTGAGGCCCTGGTTGAGCGATTCCTTCGCGGCCGCGGTGGTCCGGGCGGAGGCGTTGGTCGCCGTCTTC
>NYSY01000182.1 GCA_002683215.1 Planctomycetaceae bacterium | reverse complement strand
GGAGTGCTCCGTTCAATCCCATGGCTGCCTCCTCAGGTGGTCAGGTCGAGGCCGGTCGCGAGCGATGATCCGTCGCGCAGCCTTCCCTGCCTTCCGTAGACTCCGGTGCCGGAGAGCGCCCCCGTGACGCTCTGCACGATGCCCGCCATGTGACGGGCCAGCGAATCCGCGGCGGCTCGAACCACGGAGTGTTCCCGCTTCGCCCGTTCGACGAGCGTGCGAAGCTGGCTGGCGAGCGCCGCAAGCTTCGATCCGTCCGCCTCGCCGAGCGCCGCGACGACCTCGGAGACGGTCGACTCGGGATCGATCCCGAGCGCCTCCGCGAGCCGGCGGGCCTCGGCGGTCCGGCGTTGATCCAGTCGTTGCAGTCGATCCACGATCTGCTCCTCGATCGCGGCGATCTCGGGTACTCGATCGAGTTCCGCGTTCTTGATCGCGTCACGCTTCCGACCGATCGTCTCGAGGAACCGGCGATAGCCTTCGATCTGCGTCGAGAGCGTCGCCTCCAGTCCTCGGACCTGGGTCGGAACCGTGTCGATTCGCGGAATGGGATCGGGGGTGGTCGGGTCGGTGCTCATGCGAAGATCTCCGAGTCGAGACCAGCCGTCGCGGCAGGCGCGGCCAGTCCGGTCACCTGACGCTGCAGGCTTCGTTCGAGCGCGTCGACGAGCCCGAAGTTGTGTCCGTCGACGATCCGATCGGCCATCGACCGATCGACGAGATGCGAGAACCGCTTCTCACCCGCGCCGGGCGCGAAGATGCCGGTGGGCTGGGCCGCCTCGCGGGCCTCGCGGAGCATGGGTTCCACGAAGGCGTCCGCGACCAGTCGCCGGGCGGCCACCGAGACGATGCCCTCGCGGGTCGCGCCCTTCGCCGAGTCGGGATCGCCGCCGAGTTCGCGAACCATCCCCCGAAGGAAGGAAGCCTGATCGGGCCTTCCTTCGCTTCGGACGGCACGGTCCGCGGGAGGTGACCCGAGCTTCGCGGGAAGCGGACCGGTCCATTGTTCACCCACCACGGGCGGGGCCGTCATGCTGGTGTCGATGATGCTCATCCGTTCAGGTCCTCGTCGATGAACCGACCGTTGATGCGGCCCATCACGCACATCTGCTGAAGCACCGCCGCCTGATCCGCGAGCGGCATGCCGAGGCGATCGAGCTGCGACTTGAACGCGACGAGGGATCGCCGCGGAACGTCGGTGCCGCTGAGCGCGATGAATCGTTCGGTGACGACCTTCGGATTCCGGATGGTCGGCTCCGGCTCGGGCGCGACGGTCTGGATCGTCAGCCCGTTCACCGTGACGAGCGTGTCGAGCAGTTCGGTGTTTCCGGAGACGGTGAGACTCTGCTTGATCTTCGAGTACCGGATCTCGGCGGGCGTCTCGATCTGACCGAAGTCGAAGTAGAACGCGAGGATCTCGGCGCCCAGGGTCAGCGGGTCGTAGTCGGAGTCGTCCGGGATCCGGACCCGGATCATGCCGTCACCGAGCAACGCCGCGACCTCCGAATAGCCGCGGCCGGATCGAAATCCCTGCTCGCTCATCTTGTCGTTGATCAGATCGACGATCTGCTTCGTGATCACCACGGTCCGGAAGGCCTGCTTGGTGACGCTCAGGGTGAAGTCACGGCGATCGGCGTAGAACTCGCGAAGGCCTTCGGGCATGCCGAGGCTCCGGGCACCCAGAGCGACCCGGCCCGCGGTCGGATTGCCGTCGGGATCGCGAACCTCGATCTGACCGCCGGCGAACGCCACCACGTCGAAGTCGAGGGCGTTCCCGTTCGCATCGCGGAAGATGCCGGACATGGCCCGCTTGAGCGGCGTCGTCCAGAGTCGTCCGCCTACCAGCGATGTCGCGCCGCCGCCGGCGACGCCGATCTCGCAGTCGAATTCCATCCCTTCGCTCCACACCTGGGGGAGCTTTGCGGTGACGAGCACCAGGGCGACCCCTTCACCACGACTGATCGCTTCGAGCGGTTCGTCGCCGAATCCGGCGTCGGCGAGTCGCTGGGCATAGAGGCTGGCGGCGGCGAGATTGCCCTTCGAATCACCGGTTCCAAGGAGGCCGGTGACCAGCCCGATGCCGGAAAGCGCCTCCTCTCGCTCGAAATCGGCGGTCAGAAGGGTCTGAAGCTGGGTCTGAGCGGCGGCTGGTTCCACCAGCTCGATGCCGGCCAGCGCAGACAACGCGCCAACGAACAGCGGGATGAGACTACGAATGCGCAAATGGTGCGTCTTCATGCGGATCCTCCGTGAGAGACGCTGAGCGGAGGCACATCCCGTGCCAATTCGCATGGAACACCGGCCGAACTCGCCTTCAGGGGGTCGCGGTACCGCATCGACGCCCTGCCGGCCATCCCCTACCCTTCGACCGTGCCCCGCCGCTCATCCCCCAGCCTCGACCCCACGAACGACCGCCGAGGCTGGTCGGGGCTGCTGGCCGGCCTGGCGATCGCCATCGTGACGATGCTGCTGCTCGGGGCCGGCGACGACCGAGGCCTCATCGGGCCGGTGGGCGTGCTCGTGGCGATCGAATCAGGCTGGCCCGCGGTCCTGTGGATGCTCGCCGCCGCGGGGCTGGGACACGCCCTCGCCCGGCTGATCGGCCCCGGTCCGGACGATTCAAGCGGGCGTCGAATCCGCGACGGAGCGATGGGCGTCGCGGCCCTGCTCGCCGTCGATCTGACGCTCGGCTGGTCCGGAATCGGGACGAATCGCGTGCTCATGTTCCCCATCACGATCGGACTCGCCGCGGTGGGCGTCTGGTCGTTTCGAGACTGGCGACCGGGAAGACCGGGCGTCGCCCTCGCCGCCGCGATCCCGATCGGAACCATGACGCTCGCCGCGGCCAGCGTCCCCGGCTGGTTGTGGGGGACCGAGTTCGGTGGGTACGACGCCCTCTCCTACCACCTGCAACTTCCGCGGGAATGGTGGCTCGCGGGCGCGATCATCGAGACGCCCCACAACGCCTACGGGTACCTGCCCAACGGCGTCGAGGCGGCGTTCCTCCATCTCAACACGCTGGTGGGCGACCCCGCCGCCGCCGCACGATCGTGCCAGATGCTCGCCTCGCTTCTCGTGGTCGGGGCCGCGTTCGCCACCGGCGAACTGGCCGCGACCCTGCTCGACGACGAGGATCCCGCGAACCCGGACGCCCGACGATTCGCGTTCGTCGCGTTGCTCGCGACCCCATGGGTCATCGTCGTCGGTTCACTCGCCTACGACGAGCCCGCGGTGCTCATGCTCGGGGCCGCCGCGTTCACCGCGATCTTCGTCGACCGCGGGTCGACGTCGGCACCGCGACTCGGAATCACGCTCGGTCTGCTGCTCGGGGGTGCGGTGCTCGCGAAGGCCTCTTCGGGATTGCTGCTGGTACCACCCGTCGCACTCGCCGCGGCCATCGTCCTTCCCGCGCGACGATGGCCGATGATCGTCCTCTGGACGGCGATCACCGGCGTCGCGATCTGCCTCCCCTGGCTCCTGCGAAACTGGACCTGGACGGGAAATCCGGTGTTTCCATTCGTCACCGGGCTGCTTGGACGAGGCGAGTGGACGTCGGCCCAGGTCGATCGTTTCACCCTCGGCCACCAGACCGGGGTGGCCGAAGGACTTCGAGCGATCGCGACCGAGTTCCTCGTCGAGGACTGGTGGAGACCATCCGGCGTCGATCCGTGGCGACCGCAATGGGTCTGGCTGCCGATCGCCGGGCTCCTCGCGACGGTCGCCATCGCCCGGAGAAACGCTTCGAGTCGACGCGGCACCGCGATGCTCGTGGCGGCGGTGGCCATGATGCTCATCTGGGCCCTCCTCTCCCATGCGAAGGCCCGCTTCCTGCTGCCGATCGCACCACTTCTCGCCGCGGCGATCGCGGCCATCGCGAGTCGGTCGCTCACGGAATCGGGCCGCCCGGTTCGAATCGTCGTCATCGCGACGGCGTGGGCGGTGTCACTGATTCCGGCGATCGTGCTGGGTACCGAACGCTTCGGCAACCCGACCGCGGCGATCGAGAATCCGGGTCTCTTCAATGGCGGCCTCGAAGCGCAGCTGATGGAAGCCGTCGACCCCGCCCGACGTCGCGAGCTGATCGAGACGGCGAGCCCCGCCTGGGTGCTGAACCACGGGCTCGACGCAGACGCCCGGGTCCTCCTGCTCGGTCGCGCCGATCCGTTTCACTTCACATTCCAGGACGAAACCGGGGGCAGCGACCGTCTTTCGTACCAGACGGTCTGGACCCGTGGACCGCTCGAGCGGATCCTCGACCGTGTCGACCCCGGCGCCACCGACCCCGCGCGGGCCGAAGCGGTTCTCGAAGCGCTCGCCTCGGCGGGTTACACCCACCTCTACATCGACCGGGCGATGCTCGATCGGTGGCGTGACGCCGGCTGGTCGGATCCGCTTCTCTCCGACGAACTGATCGAGGCGATCGCGGCGAGCCGCCCGCCGGTCGCGGTATTCGGCACGCGAGGATTCATCGTTCGTCCGTGAACACCCGACCGTGCGATCAGTCCTCGATGCCGTCCGGATCCCAGGGAAGCGGGCGGATGTCGGGAAGTCCGAGGTGGTTTCGATCGAGCCATGCGCCGAAGCGGACCCCGCACTCCGGACAGGAGGCGAGATGCGGTTCGATCTTGGCCCGGCAGGCGTGACAGTCACCGAGATGATGCGCGACGCACGGCACGCATTTCGCGACCGTCCACAGCTGTCCCGTCGTGGGCCCCCGCAGCACCGTGTACCGCGTGACCCGCGCCTCACCGATCATCGCGAGCAGACGCTCGTACGCGACCCCCGGCCGAAACGGTCGGGATTCATCGCGAATGAACCAGGGGCCCATCTCGTTCTGGGTCGCCTGACGGCTCAAGGGCGAGAACTCCCCGTTGCAGGCGACGCAGGTGCCCGACGCCGGCTGCCCCTTTCCGCAGTACGGACACACCACGACCTTCCTGGACTTCGACTCGGACATCTCCGGAGGGTACGTCACCTCGGGGGGCTTGACGAATGCAGGTCGACCGTGGGAGGCTCGACCCATGTCGATCCACCCTGAATCGGGCCAGACCCGCATCAACCGGGCGCTCCGCGTCCGAATCCTCCTCCTTCTCCCCATGCTTGGAATCTTCGGATGCGAGGCGGCTCCGTCGTCCGACCCCGCCGGGTCCGACATCCCCGTCCCGGCCCCGCCCCGCCCGATCGCCCTCGTGGAACGCGAACGGGTCACCATCGCCGAGATCGAACCCCAGCTGCTCGAGGCCGTCGGCGGACGGATCGTTCGCGAACGCGTGCTCGACACCCGACTCGCGCGAACCGCCGCCCGGGAAGGCATCGAGATCGATGCCGATGATCTGGACTACGAACGGAATCTCCTCACCACGACCCTCGCGGAGGACCCCGATCGCGCCGAACGCCTCCTCGATGAACTCCGGCGGAATCGAGGACTCGGACCGATTCGCTTCGAAGCCCTTCTCCGGCGGACCGCGCTGCTGCGGAGACTCGTGGCCGACGAGGTCGAGATCTCCGATGCGGCGCTCGAGGGCGCGCACGATCTCGCGCATGGCCCTCGGCGGGTGACCCGGATCGTCGTGGTCGAGGACCCTCGCGCCGCCTCCGACGTCCGCCGCCGACTGGAGGCCGGCACGCCGTTCGCGACCGTCGCGGTCGAGCGAAGCCTCGATGCCAGCGCGGATCGAGGCGGATTGCTCGCACCCGTCAGCAGACTCGACCCGTCCTGGCCCATCGCCTTTCGCGAGGCGGTGTTCGACGCGGAAATCGGCGAGGTGTCGTCGCCGGTCGGGATCGACGGCCGGACGATGCTCATCCTCGTGGAGAAGGAACGCCCCGGCACGGGCGTCTCCCTCGCCGCCGGCCGGGAGGCTGCCGAGGCGGCGGCGCGACTCGCGATCGAACGGCTTCTGATGGATCGACTCGCGCGGCGGCTGGTTCCCGCGGATGCGATCGATCCGATCGATCCCTCGCTCCGCTGGAGCATGCCCCGCGGCGAGTGACGCGGTTCGAATCCGACCAATCAGCTTCGAAGGTAGGCGAGTCGGCCGAAGGCCACCGGCAGGAGGATCACGACGGGCAGGAACGCCCCCACGCCCGGTGGAAGATCGCCGATCGCCACGGTGGTCGCGGCCAGCGTGCCGACGAGGATCCCGATCGCGACCGCCGCCGCCTTCATCGACTGCCCGAGCATGTTCACGGCCGCGGTTCGTTCGAGGAAGAACGGCACCGTGATGGCCATCACCAGCAGATTCACCAGCGCTCCGCTGAACCGGCCGAAGATCACCCGATCGAGTCCGCCGTCGTTCGCCCCGCCGTCCCCCCGCATTGAACGGAGCTGGCTGACCGAGAGCATCTGGGCGAAGTTCTTGCTGCGCCGCGCCAGCAGTTTGCGAGGTGAGAGATCGGTCTCCCAGACGTCGATTTCACTTCGCAACGCGATGCGCCCGTCATCGCCCGTGCGGGTTCCCACCACGCGACCGCCCTCCAGCCTCCACCCTTCGATCGCGTCGTCCCACGTCGCGGAAGGTGCCGTGATCCGCTCCTCCGCGACGCCCGTCTCGCCCCGCCGCAGGACGAGCAGCGAGGTGGCGGTCCCGGCGTTGGGGTCGATCGAGGACGCGAACAGGAGCGCGCCTCGAGCATCTCGGGCGAGTGGAACCTCGAAGGTCTCCACGCCCGGTTGGAGCACTCGATCGTGCACGCGGTTCAGTTTCGTGGCGAGTCGGGGAAGAATCAGTTCCTGATCGACCAATTGCAGCAGCACGAGACCGACCTGCGCGGCGATGATCGCCGCGGCGATCCGGTGCAGGGGGACGCCGGCGGCCATGATCGCCACGAGTTCACGGCTCCGGTGCATCTGGACGAGCGTGAATCCCGCCGCCGCCACGCCGACCAGTCCGACCATGAAGGCGTAGAACTGGAAGATCCGCGGCCCGTGGAAATCCAGCACGCCCTCCACGAAGACGACCGGGACCCAGCGACCGTCGCGCTCCGCCACCAACTCGGCGGCCTCGACGAACTCGTCGAACTGGACCACGACGTCGATCGAGATGGCGAAGACGAACAACAGCGTGAACAGGAGGGCGAAGTTCCCAAGGAATCGGAGGATGATGTGACGGTCGAGAAGCAGCATGACCTTCGATTCAGTTTCGACGAAGACGGAACCAGGCGAAGAGGCAGGATCCGCCGAGGATGAGATTTCCGGACCAGATGAGCAGGTATCCCCAGAGGTCGGGTTCGCGTCGGAGCAGCTGCTCGCCGCCCGAGATCAGGACGATGTCGAGAATGGCCGGGATGAACGCGAAGACGTAGACGGTGAGCGGCGGAGACGATCGCATGCCGACCGCGAGCACCGATCCCAGGATCAGGAGCAACGGACCCATGCAGGCCTGCGCGAGACGTTGCTGCATCCGCCCTTCGATGTCCCAGATCAGTTTCCGCACGCTGAGGTCGTGCGCCGCAAGCGTTGACTCGAATCTCGCACGGAGTCGTGTCGAGTCGATCGACGCCAAGTCGATGCCGCGAACGCGCGCGACGATGTCCGCCGGCGTCCTGTCTTCGTCGAACTGGATGCGGCCGGGCGGAACGACCAGATTGCGGATCTTCGCGGGGAAGCCCGGCGATCCGGCCAGACCTTCATCGATCGTGACCGGCTCGATCAGTTCGGCGTCGAAGACCACCTCCCCGTCCCGCCACGACTCCTCGAGGAGCAGACTGGTCCCCTTCGCCCGGACGATGCGACCGTCGGGGAACACCGTCTCCACGGTGGGCCCGTCGATCGTGAAGAGGAGATCTTCGAAGTTCACGCCCTGATGTGAGATGATCCGCCACGTCGCATCTCGGGTGACATCCCGGAATTCGATCGATTCCCCGGTCGCGAACGCGTCAGCGAGCAGGCGGTGCGTGGCATCCTGAAGCAGGAGATCATCGAGGTTCCCGACGCTGGCGGCGAGTCCGGGAAACCGGGTCGGCTCATCCTTGATCCGGTACATCTCGGGGAGGGTGAGCATCTTGACACCGAGTCGGAAGCCGCGGCCGAGATCGAGCGCCCGTGGCTCGGCGGTCGGCAGCCGCACCAGGGTGGCGTCACCGGCTCGGAACAGGGTCGCATCACCAAGCACGAGCTTCAGCACCGATCGGCCGTCGAGACGATAGAGATCCATGGTGGCGTAGTCCGCGGTGAACTCGGTCTCCGGGGTCCCTGAAGAATCGAGCTGCAACGCCGCGACGCCGACCAGGACCAGTCGGGTGTCCGCGGTCGAGCCCTCGGGTGCCTCCTGGACCACGATGTCGTCGGCGTAGATCCGGGTGTTCCCCATCGAGAACGCCTCGCCCCGCTCCACCGCGGAGGCCAGCAGCCGCGTGACGTCGTGGGCGAGAAGTGATTCCATCCTCGACCAGAACATCGGGACGAGGAATTGGACGAGGGAGAGCATCACCAGCAGCAGAACCGCCGCCAATGCGAAGATCGGCCGGAAGATGCGGGCCGGGGACAGTCCGCTCGCCCCCATCGCGAGAATCTCGTTGTCGGTCGCGAAGCGGTGCATCACCAGCGTCGCCCCGAATCCGGCCGCGAACGGCAGTGCGAATTCCATCATCGGAACCGCGGCGAAGAAGACGTACTTCAGGATGTCCGCCCCGCCCAGGAGATTCCTGGACAGGGGCTTGATGGCGGTTCCGAACGCGATCACCGCCACGAGAATCAAGGTGGTGAGCAGGATCGTCTTGAGGAGTTCTCCCGCCAGATAGCGGGTGAGCAGGCGGGGCATCCCGGCATCGTCGCGGGCGAACGCCGAAGTCGCAAGCCGTCCACGGGCATCACGGTCGCTCTCGGACCTCCGGTCGTCCCGGTCGTGCGGGATTCCCCGGCGAGGAGGACCCGAGAACCCCCTTCGATCCGGCGAGCGGCCGGGCCGTCGCGGGCACCGTGCGGATCGAGCCGATTCCCAAGGAGGGTCGGTTTCGAGCGATTCGCAACCCGACTCGAGGAGAAGAGCATGCGTGGACCACGTCCCGGATCCGCCCACCGCGGCCTGACTCTCGTCGAATCGATCGTCGCCTCCGCGATTCTCGCGGTCGCGATCACCGCGGTCTTCTCGGCGGTCGCCTCCGGTCGAGCCCATGCGGAGGTCGCCGCCGACGAACTCGCGGCGACGGTGGCGGCGGAGGATCTGCTCGCCCGCGTTCTTGGATCCGATTTCGATCGAATCGACGACTGGGACGGCCACGAGGAAGCCGCCGGCGAACTGGTCGACGCCAACGGCATGCGGCTCGCCCCCGCGATGCAGCGGGTCGGACGCCGGGTTCGCATCGAGCGAAGCGAACAGACCGTCTTTGATTCGGTCGGGATTTCCGGTCGATCGATCGTGGTGGAGATCTTCGACCGTGAGGATCGGACCACCGGATCGATCTCCCGCTGGATTCCCGACCTGGAACAGGATTCATGAGACGACCCGGATTCACGATGCTCGAGCTGGTCCTCTCGCTCGCGATCACCGTCCTGGTCGCCGCGGGCGTCGCCGCGATGCTCGGCGGCATCGCGACCGGAATCGCCCTCGGTTCCGACACCAGGACCGGACTCCTCGCGACCGCGGCCACGCACGGCCGACTGACCGAGGATCTCGCGGGCATCGCATCGGTCCTGCAGCGAAGCCCGGATGGCCGGGCGACGGTGCTCTGGAACGGCGACATGGTTCCCGGGGGCCGGGTCGAACCCAGCGAACTCCGCTGGCTTGAATTCGATCCCGTCCGCGGCGAGCTTCTGCGATTCGAGATCCGCTTTCCCGAGGACTGGACCCCGCTCGAACGGGCCGAACACGATCGTCCGATCGCGGGGGGGGACGGGCTGGAAGAAGCGTTGAAGCACGCCGAGGACGCGGGGATCCTCCATCGCGACGTGCTCGTCGATGGTCTCATCGACGCGATCATCGGATCCGCGACGGTTGGTCCGCAGCCGCGGGAACTTCGCATGGACCTCACCTTCGATCTCGCGACCGGTCCGCTCGAGGCGACCACGATCGTCACGTGCCACGATCTGCAACCAGGGGCATGGCGACCATGAAACCTCGAACCCAACATCGTCTTCATCGACTTCCTCGACCGAGTCCACGCGGCGCCGCGCTCGTGCTGGTCCTGGTCGCCCTGGCGATCGGCCTCATGATGGTCGCCACCTTCCTCGACGGACGCCGGGAATCCGTTCCGATCTCGGCCCGGATCAGCGACGCGGCCCAGGCCCGGCGGACCGCGGACAGTGGATTGGAACTGGTGTTCTCCTCGATTCTCGCCTCCGAGGACTGGATCGACGAGATCGCCGACGGGGCGCTGGATGCGCCGTTCGAGATCGCGGACGGCCTCTGCACCGCGCGGGTCGTGGACGCCGTGACCAATCTGCCCCCCACCGAATCGACGCTTCGCATCCAGATCGCCTGCACCGCCGACATCGACGGGCTCACGATGATCGCCGAAGAGACGTTCGACATCGCACCGATGATCGAACGTCCCCTCGACCTCGCCTTCGGCGAGACGGCGCTGCTCGCGGAGTCGCAGATCAGAATCGAACAAGATGCGGCACTGCTCGCCTGGGCGGGGTCGGCCGGTGGAGCTTCCGCCCCTCTGGTGGTGGGGACGCTGAGTGGCGACCCGCACGATTTCCAGGTCACCGACACCGCGATCACCGGCGGGTGCGAAGTCGTCATGGTCGACGCCCGTTGCTACGAGATGGGCGAGAACCCCGCGGGGATCCGACTTCTTCCCGATGCACTTCCGCCGATCGCCGCCCCGGTCGTACCCGTCGCCAGTGAAGGCTGGACCGACGAGGCGGTGGTGCTCGACGCCACCCCCGTCGCCGACATCGACGCCGCCTCGATCCGGATCCGGTCCGGCACGCGAATCCTCATCGAGGGCGACCGGATCCTCCACAGTCGCGGCGACTTTCGAATCGAATCCGGCGCATCGATCGAGGTCGCCCGCGGCACCCTCGTCATCGACGGGGACGACAGGGTCTCGATCCGCGATGCCGAGATCGCCGTCGCCCCCACCGGGCGACTCCTGATTCGAGGCGGCCGGGAACTTCGAATCGACGACGGCGGCATCGGGCCCACCGAGGCGAACGATCGGGATGCGTTGAACGCGGACGGGATGTTGCCGGTCGACGTCGATCCAAATCCCGTCAATCTCACCGGAGGATCCGGGTCGATCATCATGATGGAAGGTGATGCGATGGTGACCGCCGTCATCATCGCACCGGATGCAGACGTCCGCGTCGAGGACGACGTGCTTCTCCACGGACGCATCATCGCCGACGGGATCGAGATCGGCGGACGTGCCGTGGTCTATGCCGCCCCGGACGACGGAAGCGTCGTCGGCCTGACCTCGCCGCAGGGACCGCATCGAGCCGAGTCCGGCGATCTTCTGGCCGCGGTCAGGACCGAGGATCGAACCAGCAGCGACGCGGTCGACGCGATCGCCGAAGCGATCGACGTGCCGGTGGTGTCGCTCCAGGAATCACGCCGCGAGGCGAATCGACGTTGGCGACTGGAGCGTCGGCATCTGCTGCGCGAATGGCGTGCGGCAGGTCTGAGCAAAGCCGAAATCCGCATCAGGCGACGTGAATGGCGCCTGGCGAATCGGGGTGGAGCATGACTCGACGGGGCCTCACCCTGATCGAGACGATGGCGGTCGTCGTGGTGGTTCTCGGGATCGCCGGACTCGCGATTCCGATGCTTGGAAACGACGGCGGATCACGGCTCGCGGCCGCATCCCTGATGCTGCGGGACGATCTCGAACAGGCCCGTTACCGCACGATCTCGGATCCCGCCGACCCGATCGCCCTGGTCGTGGACGCCGATGGCCTGGGATGGTCGCTGGTCCATGACGCGGATCGAACGACCTCGATCATCCGAGGCGACGGTGGTGCCTGGACGGTTCGATTCGACGATCCCCGGACGACCGATCTCGCCGGAATCCGGGTGGTGACCGACGTGGCGGATCGATGCATCCGGTTCGACGCCCGCGGGGTGCTCGTGAACGACGACAAGCCTTCGATGCGCCTTGAACTCGGGGACGACCACCGCCGGCTGGACATCGGCGTGGTGAGCGGTCTCGTCGCGATCCGAAGCGACTGATCCCGAGGCATCGAACGAATCCCGATCAGCGGCGAGGTGGTCCGACGCGATCACGAACGACGGATGGCGCGAGCAGGCGGCGGACGTCGAGGAAGGTGATGGATCCGTCGCCGTCGACGTCCCGTGGGTCGAAGCGTCGATCGGCCTTCGATCCAATCCCGCGCATGATCTCGAACACGAGGTCCTCGTGCCGGATCTTCGGAGGATCGCCCGGCATCGCGGTCGAGCCCGCGGGTCCGTCGGCTCGGACGGCGCCCTCCGATGGCGCGATGATCCCCGGAATCGGGCGACGAGGGGTGTCCACGTAGACGCGCCGCAGGATCAGGGATGACACCAGCTCGTGGTTCTCGTCACCGAGCATGAATCTGGTGGGTGGCGTTTCGTGGATGATCGGGAGCACCACCGTCGCCGGCGTCTCCCCGAGGCTTCCCGCGGCCACCACCGAAATCGACATCCGACCGCCCTGACGCCGGAGATCGATGTTGATCGTGTCCCCGCGATTGAGATCGAGATCCTCCATCTGTCCCACGAACCAGTGGTTGGCCCCGACGATCGATTCGATGAGCACGGATCCGTTGTTGATGCCGGAGCGAAGCCGGAGATATCTCCCGGCTCCGAATTCGAAGGTGCAGAGCGGCATCGACTCGACTCTCGTCCCGATCGAGTAGTCCAGCCCGTCCGGTGGCAGTTGAAGCTCGGCCCCCACCCGCCACTCGCCGCCTCGGATTCCCAGCGGCTGGGACACGCGGGTGGAAGGCACCTTTCCGTCGGTGATCGCCTCCCTGACCCAGTTGGGCTTGCCGGTCCGATCGGTCAGGCTACGAATGACCAGCAGGAAATCGACCGAGGCGAAGTCGGGGTCGATCGGGTTGTACACGGCGATCGTCGACGTCCGCGTGGCGATGAGTGCCGGTGACCAGACGTCGATGTCGTTCCAGTCACCGGTCGAGACGATGTTGTGCGTCCGTTCGAAGGAAAAACCGCCACGCCAGACCCGGGTTTGGAGCCGCAGCTTCCCGCTCAGCAGGTTGCAGACCTGAAGATGCACCGCGGTCGACGAGGTGGCGTTCGCGGGCGGCGGGTGCGGGTCGTCGACGCGGGCCGCCAGCAGCCGGGTGGTGCCGGTCGGAATCCCGGTCACCCGGTAGCACACCGAGTCCGGAGCGAGGCCGTCACCGAAGCCCCCGGGGACCTCCGAAGGCTCCACGCGTACGACTGAAACGCCATTGCCGATCTGAAGGTCGTCCGGGGGGCGGTGTGCCCCGGTGTCGTCCCGAAGAAGATCGACGCCGCCCGGCATCGCCAGCAGGCCGGCCTGAGTTCGATCCTCCGACGGTACCGCCGCCTTGAAGATCCCACTCTGGCCAAGTGCTCGGAATCGGTGGACGCAGACCTCCCCGTCCACGAGGAAGGGGATGGCGTACTGCTCGAAGTCTTCCGGAAGCCGGGCCACGGTGGCGAAGGACTCGCCGGTCGCGGAGTAGAGGATGCGGCTGTAGCTGTCGTTTCCACTCCACTCGAACGTCTGTCTCGCCACCATGGGACCGTTCGTCTGCGGCGTCGATCGATGCAGCCAGCTCACGGTGTTCCCCGCATTGCCGGACGCGAGGATGGATGGCTGGTACCCGAGCATCTCGCGGAACTCCGGAAGCTGCTCGCCGCTCTCCGGAACCTCCAGGTCCAGCACCGCGGAGGAGACGTTGTCGCCACCGCAGATCAGGCTGTTGACATGATTCCCGGGGCAGCAGCTCCAGAACTGATTCGTGGTCACCTGCGAGACGCCGTCTTCGAGCTGCCCCTGCCAGCGCGGGATCACGGTCCAGTTCGCCGGATCGTCGTAGTCCTCCCAGTCCGAGCACTGCGCGAGGACGAGCCGGCTCTTCGTGGCATCGCCGATCGAGATCGTGACGCCGTTCGGGGTCCAACCGGCGACGTGAAAGTGCTCGTTATCGCTTCGCCAACTCGAATGAACCTCGTAGAGCGGACCGAGCTCCCACGGGGCATCGACCGATGAACGGCGGACCCGGAAGAGCCCGCACTGACCGCCCGTCGCCTTGCGCGTCGCCTGATGGTTCATGTAGTCCACCAGCGGCACGAACGCCTCGAGAAGATCGCCGTCCCTGCTCGTGGGATAGAACGCGGACATGCTGCTGGCGTACCCGCGCTGGAACAAATGCGCATCGGGATCGTCCGGCGGGGGCATGTCCATCACGTGGGTCCAGGTCCACTCACCATTCGAATCCTCCTGCATCGCCGCGACGGTCACGCCGGCGATCCGCCATGAGACCGCGCCATCCTTCGAGTCTTCTTCGATTCGATCGCTTCGCTGCAGGAGAAACAACATGCAGCCCGGCAGCATCGCGCCGCTGGCGATGCGGTACGTCCGGTCCGGGCGTTCGAACGTCGTGCCTTGAAACGCATCGGTCACGAACTGCCCGTCGATCTCGCGGCGATGCGAGAGGCGATGCGACGGCTCCCCCTCGAATCCGCCCCCCTTCCAGATGGTCAGTTCCGTCCGCCCCCGGTCGTAGATCGCGACCCTCGACTCACCACCGTCGCGGGATCGTCCGGTGAGCACCACCGACGCGACCGACATCGAATCGCACTGGTGCCGCCAGGGACCGGCGTTGAGCCCGTTGCGAGGCCGGTCGAATCTGGGTTCGTCGGCCGCGATCTCCCGGCCGCGAGCCTCGTCCCAGATGTCCACGCCATGATCGATCTCGACCGGTGGAAGCGTCGACACGATTCCATCGTCGAAGATCGCTTCGCGACGGACCATGTCGTCGTCCGCCACGGTCGGCTCGGTGCAGGCGGCCACGAGGACCAGTGCGAGCGACGTGCTGGTGACGATTCCGACGGAGCGGCATCTCTTCTTTTCAATGACCACGGACCCTGTTCCTCCGGAGAATCATGGGCGCGCCCCCGCCAGACGGCAACTATCCCCGCCGATTTAGGGCCAAGTGACGACGATCGCGATGAAAGGTCCGAGAACCATCCGGGCCGGCGAACGATGCCGGCGCCGGGCCGAGCGTTTCATCGGAGACCGTATTCCTTGAGCTTGCGGTAGAGCGTCCGCTCGCCGATTCCCAGGAGATTCGCGGTCTGTTCCCGGTTCCCGCCGGTGAGGGCCAGGGTCTGGCGGATCGCCTCCTTTTCGAGCCGATCGAGGCCGACGCCCGCCAGCGAACCGATGCTCGCGCCATCGTCGTCGCCGTCCTCGGTCCGAATCTCCTCGGGGACGTCGCGAACCTCGATCCGGTCCTCGTCGCAGGCGATCACCATCCGGTGAACGGCATTGAAGAGTTCACGCACGTTTCCCGGCCAGGCGTAGCTCACGAGCCGGAGCATGGCGGGCTCGCTGACCTGGGGGATCGGTCGTTCCATCTCCGCCGCGAATCGACCGGCCGCGTGGTTCACCAGCAGCGGAACATCCTCGCGCCGCGACCGCAGCGGCGGAATGTTGATCTCCACCCCGCGAATCCTGAAGTAGAGGTCCTCTCGAAAATCACCCGCGGTGGACATCGACTTCAGATCGCGATTGGTCGCACTGACGAACCGCACGTCGGCCTTCCGAGCCTCGTTGGAGCCGAGCCGGATCACTTCTCCGCTCTCCAGCACCCGCAGCAGCTTCGGCTGCATCGCCAGCGGCATGTCCCCGATCTCGTCGAGGAAGAGCGTGCCGCCGTCGGCGTACTCGAAGACCCCTTCGCGATCGCGATCCGCGCCCGTGTACGCCCCGCGCACGTGACCGAACAGCTGATCCTCGAGCAGGCTCTCGCTCTGACCCGCGGTGTTGAAGGTCGCGTATCGCTTCCGGGCCCGCTTGCTGAGGTTGTGGATCGCCGCCGCGACGAGCTCCTTGCCGGTGCCGCTCTCCCCGGTGACCAGGACGGGAATCGTGCTCGGTGCGACCTTGCGGATCGCCTGGACCACCTGCCGGATCCCCGCCGAATCGCCGATGATCCCCTCGAACCCGTAGGCGGCACCGAGCTGATCCTCGAGCCGTGCCGTCCGATGCCGGAGCAGGACGGTCTCCGCGGCCCGATCGACGAGGTTTCGAAAGACCACGAGGTCGAGCGGCTTCTCGATGAAGTCGTAGGCACCACCCTTCAAGGCGGCCTTCGCCGTCGGAACGTCGCCGTGGGCGGTCACCAGGATCGTCTCGGCATCCGGCTGGTGTTCCTGCACGAGGGCGAGCACCTCGAGGCCCGCGGTCTCGGACTCCATCACGAGGTCCGTGACCACGACGTCGAAGGCGCCGTGCAGGAGTTCCTCGCGGGCGGCGTCGAGGCCGTTCACGATGGTGCAGACGTGGCCGGGCCGGCGGAGGGATTCCGCCATGACTTCGGCGTGTTCCGGCTCGTCGTCGACCAGCAGGACCTGGGCTCGGAGTTCTTCTCGGGAAGGAGCATCGTTCGTGGACATGTCCGGATTGTACGAGGACGGGCCGGACCACCGGGCGACCGACGCGAAGTCGGTTACCGGCTGCGACAACGGATGCCGATGCGCCGATAGACTTGACACGATGCCAGCCGAACCCGATCCCAGCACGACCGAGGAACTCCGGAGCGATCCGGACTTCCGGGGTCGATTCGTCCACTTCGCGGGGGTCGGCGGCTCGGGCATGAGCGGCCTCGCACGGATGATCCAGCGGCGGGGCGCCACCTGCAGCGGCACGGATTCGGCCGACGGCCCCCTCGTGGAGGAGCTTCGCGAGGCCGGCATGCCCGTCTCGGTCGGCGAGGCCGACGACGCCATGCTGCCGGCGTCCTGCGATCTCCTCATCGCCAGTGCCGCGATCCCGCCCGAACATCCGCTGCTCGCCGACGCCGACCGCCGGGGCATCGAGGTCCTCTCCTACGCGGAGGCGGTGGGCCGGGCGATGCTCGGCCGGACCGCGGTCTCCATCGCGGGAACCCACGGCAAGAGCACCACGACCTCCATGCTCGCCCACGTCCTGGTTCACTGCGGCCTCGATCCGAGCTTCATCGCCGGCGCGAACTGCCGACAGCTCGGCGGCGGATCGCGGGTCGGCGCGGACCGGCTGCCCAACCATCCCGACGACCCGGCGGCGGGCGATCGACCGGGCATCTTCGTGGCCGAAGCCTGCGAGTTCAATCGCTCCTTCCACCACCACCATCCGACCATCGCGTTGATCAACAACGTCGAAGAGGACCACCTCGACTTCTACGCCTCGATCGACGAGATCGTCGAGAGCTTCCACGACTTCGCGAGGATCCTTCCTTCCGCGGAGATCGGCGGACGACTGCTGATCGCCCACGAGGGCGGACACCGACGGGAGATCTCGGCGGGCCTCCGCTGCGGGGTCGCGACGTTCGGCTTCTCGCCCGACGCGGATCATCAGGTCTTCTTCGACGCCTCCGCCCGACGGATCGGCATCCTCGAACACGGCGCGTTCGTGGCGGAGTGGACCACACGGCTCGCGGGCCATCACAACGCGCTCAACGCCGCGGCCGCGGGGATCCTCGCCCACTGGCTCGGCGCGGACTGGGACGACGTCGCCGCCGCCCTCGCGGACTTCGAGGGGGTCGACCGCCGCATGCAGCGGCTGGGGACCATGCCGACCGCCGACGGCGGAACCGCGACGATCTTCGACGACTACGGTCATCATCCGAGTGAATGCGAGGCCACCCTGCGGGCACTTCGCGTCGCGGAGAATCCGGGTCGGCTCATCTGCGTCTTCCAGCCGCACCAGCACAGCCGAACACGATTCCTGCTCGACCAGTTCGCGCAGGGATTCTCGCACGCGGACCTCGTCGTCGTCCCGCGGATCCACTTCGTCCGGGACAGCGAGGAGGAACGCCGCCGGATCTCCTCCGGGGATCTCGTGGATCGGCTCCGTTCCAACGGAACGTCCGCGATGCACGTGCACCCCTTCGAAGCCATCGTCGAACAGCTCGAGGCGATCGGGCGGGATGGCGACCTGATCGTGGTCATGGGCGCCGGACCGGTCTGGCAGATCGGACGAGGCCTCGTGGACCGCGCGACCAACCCCGGTCCATCCGCGTGACGCGGGTCTCGAGGAGTCTCTTCGGCGATCTCGACGTCGAGGTGGAGCTGGACGCCCCGATCGGCGTCAGGAGCTGGTTCTGCGCCGGCGGACGGGCTGATTTCCTGGTCAAGCCGCGGACCCCGGACGCCCTCGCCGAACTGCTCAGGCGTTGCCGCCAGGTCGACACGCCCGTCCGGATCATGGGCGAGGGCGCGAACCTGCTGGTGGACGACGACGGCGTGTCGGGCATCGTGGTTCGCCTCGACGATCCGGCGTTTCGCCGCATCGAGCACAACGTCGACGGGCAACTCGAACTGGTGCGGGTCGGGGCCGGCGCAGATCTCGCCCGGACGCTGATGGACTTCGCCCGCGGCGGGATCGCAGGCCTTGAATCGCTCATGGGCGTCCCCGCCTCGATCGGCGGCGCGGTCCGGATGAACGCGGGCGGCGTCTACGGTGAGATCGGGAACGCGGTCCACGCGGTCGCGTGCCTCGATGCAGGCGGTGAAAACCGCGTCTACACCGCCGACGAACTCCGATTCGACTATCGAAGCACGAACATCGTCGATCCGATCATCCTCTGGGCCGTGTTCCGCGTGACCCAGGAGAACCCCGTGACACTCCGAGAACGGATCAAGGAGATCGCCGCCTACAAGAAGCGGACGCAACCGCTCGGCGAAAAGTCCGCGGGATGCATGTACCGCAACCCGATCGATCCGGCGACCGGCGAACGAGTGTCCGCCGGGCAGATCATCGACGAGGCCGGACTGAAGGGACTCCGACACGGTTCCGCCACCGTCTCGACCCGCCATGCGAACTTCTTCACCGTCGAGCGGAACGGGCGGGCCCGCGATGCGATCGAACTGGGTGATCTGGTCCGCGCGAAGATCCTCGACGCCCGTGGAATCGAACTACGGCGCGAGGTCGTGGTGTGGGATCGATCCAACCCCGGGGGGATCGAAGACGCGTGAATGATCCCGAGACCGCCGAATCCCCCCGACGGGTGACCGTCCTGATGGGCGGACCGGACGCCGAGCGGCCGGTGAGCCTCGAATCCGGAAACCGCGTCGTGGACGCCCTGCGGGAAGTGCCGGAGGTCGATGTCTCGCCGCTGGTGATCGACCGCCCCACCGCGGAATCGCTTGAGGCGTCACTCGGAGCGATCGGTACCGACATCGTGTTTCCAGTCCTCCACGGCCCCTGGGGCGAAGGCGGCGGACTGCAGCGAGTGCTCGAGGAGATCGGCGTTCCCTTCGTCGGAAGTGGATCGAAGGCGGCCGCGGCCGCGATGGACAAGCTGCGGACGAAGTCCCTCGCCCACGAAGCGGGCGTCCCGACGCCCCCGGCCTGCCTGATCGGCGACGACGGCTCGATCGATCTGGAGGCGCCCTTCGTGATCAAGCCGACGGACGAGGGATCGAGCGTGGGCGTCCGCCTGATCCTCGACGCCGCCGAGGCGGCGGACGCGATCGCGGAACTCCGGTCGACGCACCCGGCCCTGATGGCGGAACGGTACGTGGCCGGCCGGGAACTCACCGTCACGGTGCTCGAAGGGGAGGCGATGCCGACGGTCGAGATCGAGCCATCGGACGGTTTCTACGACTACGAGGCCAAATACGTCCGGGGCGACACCCGATACACCGTCTCTCCTTCGCTTCCCGCCGGCGTGGAATCCCGCCTGGCTTCCCACTCCGTCAAGATCTTCAACGCGCTCCAGTGCCGAGATCTGGCGCGGGTCGACTGGCTGCTCGAGGACGGCGAAGGCGGGGCGACCGGCATGGAACCGAGGATCTGGATGCTGGAGGTCAACACCATTCCCGGCATGACCACCCACTCCCTGGCACCCATGGCCGCGGCGGCCCGCGGCATCGACCTTCCCGACCTCTGCCGCCGAATGGTGTCCGTGGCCTTCGCGCGGGCGACCCGCTGAGCGCGGATTCTGCGGTCGAACCCTTGATTCGGCCGATGCTTCCCGCATGCCATCGAGACGTTCCAAGCCACCGAAGTCCGCCGCCGGTTCAACCGGCCTCGCCAACCTGGCCGATCGCCTCGGCCTCGGTCCTCGTGCCGTGATCGGCCTGCGGGCGGCCGGATGGACGGTCCTGGCGGGTTTGCTGGTCGCCGGCGGCTTGATGGGGATTCCGACCCTCAAGCAGCGGGCCGAAGCGAGGAACCTGCTGCTCGACGACCCGATCGAGGTTCGATTCGTGGGTGGCCCGTCGTGGTTCGAAGATGATGATCTGCGGGCGGGCCTCGCCGATACGGTCCGCAGCGCGATCGGAGAAGACCGGGCCACCACTCGGGATGCCGGCCTGAGACGGGCGCTCGAAGGTCTGGAGCGAACCGGATGGTTCGAAACCGTCACCCAGATTCGATGGATCGATCCCGCCACCGTGGCGGTGGAGGCCGACTGGGTCGTCCCCGTCGCCCTGGTCGACGGGACGCTCCCGGATGGCGAACGGCGAGCCTTCCTCGTCGACTCGGAAGGTCGACGGCTCGAACTGGACTACGCGATCGGCGGCGCTGGCCTGCCGGACCTGCTCCGCATCAAGGGCGTGAGCGAGGTCGTCCCACCATCCCCGGGTGAGCGATGGGGTGACGACGTCGACGCCGCCCTGGACCTGCACCGGGTGATTCACGACGCACCGTGGTACGACCTCGTCCGTTCGATCGACACCCGTCGCCACGCGATGGATCGCGAGGTCGAATTGCACACCGACCGAAGCACCATCGTCTGGGGCAGCCCCCCGGGCGAATGGACCCTCGCCGAGAACACCGATCAGGACAAGATCCTGATCGTGGAGCAGCTCGCCACCGACGGCTATCTCAAGGCGGACGCGATCTACGACATCCGCAGCTTCGACATCCACCGCGACGATGCCGTCCTCGACTTCCGATACCGGAATCCGGACGACCGCTGAAGCCGCGGTTCGCGCGGCGAACCGCTACCCTCGACGCATGTCTGTCGCCCCGGATGATCCTCGCCCGGAACTGCCCATCCCGCGGGGCCTGGTCTTCGCCGCCAGTGGATGGATCGCGGCGTCGTGGGTCATCGCGATCGGCGTGCAACCGCCCCTGCAGCCGAGCTCCGCGGTGTACACCCCCGCGGCGAGGATGCTGCTCGCGTCGATGGTGATCGGCGGCCTGGTCGCGTGGCCGCTGTTCCGGTTGAGCACCGGAAGGATTCGCCGTCCGATCGCCCGTGCGCTGCTCGACCTCGCGACCCTCGTCGCGCTGTTTCAGATCGTCATCTGGCCGCTCCGCCTGGTCACCTCATGGCCAGCCGACCGGACGCTGCTGCTCGATCTGCACGGGATCGCATGGCTCGCATCGGTCGCCGGGGTGCTCGCCTGGGCGGCCGCCCGCGGGGGCGGGGCTCGCGTGTGGACGATGATCCTCATCATGGTCTGGCTGGTGGTTCCACCGGTCCTCGTGATCACGCTCGGCCTCTCCGGCGATCTCGCGAAGATCTCCCCGCTGTTCGAAGTCTGGAGCATCGCCTCCGATGGACCGGCGGAAATCGCTCCGGGCGACTGGCGACGCGTCGCGATTGAATTCGCGGTCGCGGCGGTGATCTGGTGGGCGGCGATCGCCACGTCCACCGCTGGCGAAGAATCCGCCGATTCGGTAGCCTGACGGCGTTCCGCCCGACAAGCCGCCTCGCCCACCGGGCGAGGTTTTCTTCAACCCCGCGTCGCGATCCGCACGCCCGACCAGACGCCGCGGACATGCCCGACATGTCCGAGCAGGCCGCCGCCCCCGGAGCCAGAAGATGGAATTCATCACGAAGGCCGACAAGGTGAAGCTCGAGACGGACCTTCGGGAGCTGCACTCGAGGGGCAAGGAGATCATCGAACGGATCGCGGAGGCGAGAGCGCTCGGCGACCTCAAGGAGAACGCGGAGTACCACGCGGCTCGCGAGGACCAGGCGCTCAACAACGAACGCATCAAGCAGATCGAGGAACGCCTC
>NYSY01000181.1 GCA_002683215.1 Planctomycetaceae bacterium | reverse complement strand
GGTTCGATCGTTGAATGCGGTGATGAACTGTCCCGGGTTGACGCCGTTGGCGCCGAGGGCGGGACCGATCGGGGGCGCCGGCGTCGCCTTGCCGCCGGGGGCCATGATCTTGAATACCTTGGTGACCTGCTTGGCCATGATTCCTACCTCCCACCGGGTTCCGGTTGGCCTCGTCGGAGGCTCCGGGGACGACGGCCGGTCAAGCGGGACGTCGAAAACCCTGTAGTTCCTGCGGTCTGAGTTGAGCCGAGCACTGTAGCGAAACGCTGGCCCGGTGCCAAGCCGCAAAACGACGGATTCCGGCCGCGAGGGCCGGAATCCGAGAATGGATGAGGTTTCGCGGGCGGTATGGCTCGATCAGGGCATTCCGCCCCAGGCGACGAGGAGCAGTCCCAGATCGGCGCCGTCGGTGGTGCCGTCGCCGTTGAGGTCGGTGGGTCCGGGTTCACCCCACCCCGCGAGGAGCAGGCCGAGGTCGGCGCCGCCGACGGTGCCGTCGCCGTTGAGGTCGGGCGACGGTGCGTCGCTTTCGCCGTGGGACCACATCGAGGCCGGAATCACGTCGTAGGGCACGCCGGGACCGCTGGCCCGGACGATGCAGCCCGCGCCGCCACCACGCTCGAAGAAGTCGACCATGATCGCGTGTCGGCCCGCCTGCAGTCCGATCGATCCGGTGCGTTCCTGCATCCCGTGGAGGCCGTCGTTGTCGACCAGCGGCTGATCGGCGATCCAGAGCCGGCTTCCGTCGTCGCTCTCGATTCCGAAGGTCCACGAACCCGAGGCGGGGACGTCGATCCAGCCGGTCCAGCGAACGCCGAAGTTGTCGGATCGGCCGGTGTCCGCGAATTCACCGTTGGTCGAGGGGGCGTCGATGTTCACCCAGACCTGCTCGGCGAAGGGGTCGAGGGTCTCGAAGTCCGGGAGGACGCTCGGATTGTCCAGGTCGTAGTACCGGCCGAGCACGCCCGGAGTGGTCCCAGTCGGGTTCTCCGGGGGAAGCAGACCCTCGATCTGGACGGTGACCGATGCCGAATCGAAGATCGAGTCCGCCCGCATCGTGTAGTCGAAGAAGTCGTAGCCGGTGTACCCGGCCGGCGAGGGGTAGAGCAGGGCGGCGCTGCCGTCCGGGCCCCATTCCGGGATCACCTCGATCGTGCCGCCGTTGGTGGAGACGGTGTCGGCGTTCGTGATGTTGCCGGCCGAGCAGGCGAGACCGGAATCGTTGCCGAGCACGTTGATCACGGTCGGGACGGATTCCTCGACCAGCATGAAGTCGTTGAGGGCGATCGTCTCCGGCGTCACCTCGTAGTCGCAGGTCAGCGAGTTGAAGGTCTGGGCGACGTTCGCGATGTTCTCCGGGCAGAACTCCATCCGCATGTTCGCGAGGCCGCCCGGGCAGGTGTGGCAGTAGCTCATGATCGTCGCGTTGGGAACGACCGAGCAGTCACCGCCGGCGCAGTTGTCGACCCCGATGTCGTGGGTGTGGGGACAGCCGACGTTGTGTCCCAGCTCGTGGGTGAACACCATCAGATCCCAGTTCTGGCCGGCATTGTTCTCGATCGGGAAGGGGAAACTGCCGGCGAGATTCGCGCTCAGGCCGTAGGCGTAGCTCCCGCAGAGGCCCGGAAGCCAGGCGACGCCGCCGCCGAGACCGCGACCGCTGAGGAAGTGGGCGAGATCCCGCTGGACCGAACCCATGTTCTGGTTCCAGTACTCGCGGAACGCCACGAGTTCATCACCGGTGCCACCGGCGCTCCACGGGTCCTCCTCCGACCAGAGTCGGATGTAGCCGAGGCCGAGCCGGACGCCGAAGTCCCGATTGTAGATGTGGTTCGCCGCCGCGGTCAGGGTCGCGATGTACGCGGTCGCGGCGACGCGATCGCCGCCGAAGATGCCGAGCAGCTCCTGATCGGTCTCGATCGCGAGTCGGACCCGCTTGCAGGGGCCGCCCGAAGTGGAACCGGCGATGCCGCCGCTCGCGGCATCGGGGTGGATGGGGCCGGGATCGATGACGGGACGGGCTGGTTGTTCGAGCAGATCCGTGCCGCAGAAGTTCTCGAGCAGTTCGGGTGGGATCGGCGGCAGGGCGTCGAGCCGGTGGACCTTGATCGGCCCACCTTCGCGTCCGTCCGACACGCCCCACGCGATGCCGTCGGCGCGAATCCAGCCTTCGACGCCGGCGGCGCTGAAGCAGAGGAACGCGTCGCCGTCCGGGTCGCCTTCCACTTCGCCGCCGAGGGCGAGGACGGTGGGCACCGCGAGGTTCGTGTCGCGACCCCGGGCGTCGGTCACGAGCACCTGTGCGTCGTCGGTGAACGGATCGAAGACATCGAGCCGCAGGGCGATCGAGCCACCGAGGGGCAGGGGGAAGTTTCCGATGCGCACCTCGCCGCGGAGTTCCGCGGCGATCCGGGCCTGGTCGAGCAACATCGGGTCGATCGCGAGGTCGAGGGACGTCGCCGAGCCCGAGCCCGCGACGGCACGAAGGGGGCTGGGAATCACGTCGGCCGGCATCGGCGTCTGCGGCGGTCGGACCTCGGTCGGCCGGGGCTTCGGTCGTCGCTCATCGGACGACCGCGCATCGACGGTGAGAAATCCGAGGCCGATCGACGCGGTGAGGGCCAGAAGGCCGGTGGAGGCAAGCCGGTGGGAGGAAATCATGTCTTCGGGATCTCGGGCGTGTTTTCGGGGCCGAGGGTTCCGGCGGAACCTTTCGGTGGACTTTCAAGCGTAGTGCTCAGACCTGCGAATGTGGGCGGAAGTTCCCAAGAACGTCGGTTTCCCGATCGCGAACGACGTTACGGGTACGGCGGGGCCGTCTGATAGGACTTCCAGGTCCGGCCAGGAGGGCCACCCGACCGAGGGGCGGAACATGGCGGGCGGAACCGGTTCAGGGGGCGAGGGCGATCCGTCGGAAGAGCCGCACGCCGGTCTCGATGGTCGCATCGTTGAAGTCGTATCGAGGCGAATGCAGATCGGGCATGGGATCGGTGGGAGACGGACGCTGGCCGAGCAGGAAGAAGCTCGCGGGTACGACCTGCCCGTAGTAGGCGAAGTCCTCGCCGCCCATCGTCGGCCGGTCGACCTCGACCAGCCGGTCGGCACCGAGTTCGTCGCCGACGATCGTTCGCACGCGGTCGGTCGCGTCGGGATCGTTCACGGTCACGGGATATCCGCGGTGGTAGCGAACCTCGGCACGACAGCCGTGCGCGGTGGCGATCGCGGCGGCGACCTCTTCGATCCGTCGCTCGACGAGGTCCTGGATTTCGGGACGCAGGCTGCGGGCGGTGCCCCCGAGCCGGGCCGACATCGGAATGACGTTGAACGCGGCGCCGGCGTCGATCACGGTCACGCTGACCACCGCGGCGTCGAGCGGATCGACGTTGCGGCCGACGATCGACTGCAGGGCCGTGACGATGGCGGCGGTGGCCACCACCGGATCACGACCGAAGTGCGGTTGGGCGGCGTGGCATCCCTCGCCGTGCACGTCGATCTCGAAGCGATCGGAGGCGGCGAGCAGCGGGCCGTCCTTCACGCCGACCACGCCCGCGTCGAGCATGGGCCAGCCGTGCAGCCCGAACATCCGATCCACCTTGAACGGGGCCACGCGGCCTTCGAGGCATCCATCCTCGACCATGCGTCGTCCACCGCCGCCACCCTCCTCCGCGGGTTGGAACACCATGACCACGGGTCGCTCGAGTCGGCCCGCCTCGGATTCCACCGCGAGGGCCCGGGCGGCGCCGAGCAGGATCGTGGTGTGGCCGTCGTGGCCGCACGCGTGCATCCGGCCGGGATGCGTCGATTCCCAGGGCAGGCCCGTCTCTTCCTGAATGGGCAGGGCGTCGATGTCGGCGCGGAGTCCCGTCGCGGGGCCGTCGGCGCGGCCGGGGATCCAGGCGAGGACGCCGGTGCCGCCCGCGAGGCCGCCGACGTGTTCGATGCCGGCCGCGGTGAGTTCCCGCCGGATCACTTCGCTGGTGCGGTGCTCCTCGTAACCGACTTCGGGGTGGGCATGCAGGTCGTGTCGGATCTCGACCAGTGACTCCACGAGTTCGTCGGCAAGGCGTCGGTCGGCGGGCGCGTCGTTGTATCGGGACATGGCCACAGCCTAGCGGTGCGGGAAGCCGAAAGGGTCCGTTCGGAGGGATCGGATCACTTGCGGAGGGTCGGGAGTCCGACCGAGGCTCGTCCGGCGTTCATCATCGCGAACGCGGGCGGATGATGGTTGACGAGCCGGGAGAGCTGGCTCATCGAGATGCCGAGGATCTTCGCGGACCCCGCCACGTCCCAGCGGCGGGCGACGATCACGTCGAGGGCTTCGGCGAGGAGCGCGGGGTAGTCGCCGTGCTTCGGGTTCACCGGCAGGCGGGTGCCCTCGCGGCGGGCCACCCAGAGATCGCTCGGGCGGTGTCGGTCGCGGTTGGTCGGGGTGCGGACCTTGAGGGCCAGCCGGAGCCGCAGCCGCGAGATCGCGACCGATCGGTTGACCTGCTGCTGGCGACGTTCGGTCGCCTTGGATTCGAGTTCGCTCGGCAGATGCACGAGGCGGGCCCCGGTCTCGACCTTGTTTCGATGCTGGCCGCCGGGGCCGCCCGAACGCCCGAACTGGAATTCACATTCCTTCAGCAGATCCTCGGGATCGAGGGTCGCCGGATGCACGCCCTGAAGCATGATGGCGTTCGGATCGATGTAGGGCGGTCGGTAGGCCAAGGAATCGCCTTGCGTTGCGGGGGGGACCAGGGAGAGAGTCGGAAGGAAGATAGCCCGGCGGGGCCGCGGACGCGTCGGCTCAGGCCGATCCCGCGTCGGATCGGGTCGTGGCGGCCGGTGCCAGCTCGAGCTCGTCCCGCTCACCCGCCGCGAGTCTTCGATCACCGAGGGCCGCGATCATCGCGGCGTTGTCGATGCACCACTCGAGCGGGGGAAGCCGGCATTCGATCTCGCGGCCGTCGCACTCGACCTGAAGCATCGCGCGGATCGCCGCGTTGGCGGTGACGCCGCCTCCGACCAGCAGCGAGCGGATCTCCGGGTGCGCGTCGAAGGCGCGACGCAGGTTTCGTTGGAGCGCCTTGATCGCCGCGGCCTGGAACGATGCCGCGAGATCCGCCCGGCGGCGGTCGTCGAGGACCGGCGGCGTGCGACCGGGCTGGCCGCGGGCGGCGTAGAGCACCGCGGTCTTGAGTCCGCTGAAGGAGAAGTCGAGGGATCCGCGGCCGAGATTCGCGACCGGCAGGGCGAACGCGGTCGCGTCCCCCGAGGCGGCGAGTCGTTCCACCGCAGGCCCGCCGGGATGACCGAGGTCGAGCATCGCCGCGACCTTGTCGAACGCCTCGCCGATCGCGTCGTCGATCGTCCGTCCGAGCAGCCGCGGCTGGATCGGATCCTCGACGAGGTAGATGCTCGAATGCCCGCCGCTCGCCACGAGGCCGAGCGCCGGAAGCGCGGGCGGCTCGCGTTCGAGCATGCCGGCGACCAGATGGGCGTGGACGTGATCGACGCCGACCAGTGGAATGTCGAGTGCCAGGGCGAGTCCCTTGGCGGCGCTGGTGCCGACCAGGAGGGCGCCGATGAGGCCGGGGCGATGACCCACCGCGACGGCGTCGAGATCCTCCAGCCGCACCCCGGCGTCCGCGATCGCGCGTCGGATGACCGGAAGAATCCGTTGCAGATGCGCGCGGCTCGCGATCTCCGGGACCACGCCGCCGTATTCCTCGTGGAGTTCGTGCTGTGTCGCGACGACGGACGATCGCACGCGGGTCCCGGCCTCGACGATCGCCGCGGCGGTCTCGTCGCAGCTGGTCTCGATGCCGAGCACGAGCCGGGGCGGGCGGGCTGCATTGGTCGCGGTCATGGGGTTCCGTCGGATCCGACCGCGGGCGTGGCCGCCTCGCCGTCGGTGTCGGGCTCGTCGAGCTCGAGGATGCGGGCCTCGGTCTTCGCGAGTTCATCGAGGAGTCGGGTGCGATAGGCCATCTGGTCGCGAAGTTCCGAGGATGCGACCGCTTCCGCGCCGGGATTCTCGCCGACGATCAGCCACTCGTCGGTCTCGAGTTTCGACGCCAGGGTCCGCATCGCGGCGGCCAGCTGCGGATCCTCGATCTCCTCCTCGATCCACGCCGGGTCCTCGAACCGGGCTTCGGCGGCGTTCTCCGGCTCCACGATCGGTTCGTGACGACGTCGGTTCAGCACCAGATTTCGATAGGCGTCGGTATCGAGATCGATGAGGAATCCCGGATCGGGGTCGACGCCCCAGACGTCGGTGTCCCCGCGCTTGTCGAGATTGCGTCCGTTCGGCAGGTAGTACCGGGCGGTGGTCATCTTGAGGGTGCCGCGGTCGTCGGGCAGCGGTCGAACCTCCTGTACCGATCCCTTTCCGAAGGTCCGCTCACCGAGGATCTTCGCGCGATCGTTGTCCTGAAGCGCGCCGGCCACGATCTCGCTCGCCGACGCGGAGCCGTCGTTGACGAGGACCACCATGGGAAGAAGATGATCGTCGTCGTCCCGATTCGCGGTCCAGCGACGGCCGTCGCCCTTTCGATCCCGCACGGACACGATCACGCCGCGTTCGAGGAAGAGGTCTGCGACGTCGATCGCGCCATCGAGCGTGCCGCCGCCGTTGAAGCGGAGGTCGAGGACGAGGGCCCGGACGCCGGCGGCATCGAGGTCGTCGAGCGCCTCCCGCATCTCCTCGATCGTGCGTTCCGTGAACTGGGTCAGTCGGATGTAGCCGATGCCGCGTTCGGGATCGAGCACGTGGTCCCATCCCTCGCCTTCACGGCGGATCCCCTTGACCGATCGGGTCTCGATGCGTCGTCGAACGACCTCGAGCTCGGCTTCGGTTCCGTCCGCGTGGCGAACGGTGAGCATCACCGGCGTTCCCTCGACGCCCACGAGAAGTTCGATGCAGGCCTCGCTGTCGAGTCCGAGGGTGTCGTTTTCGTCGATCGCGAGCACCACGTCGCCGGCCCGCACGCCGGCCTCGAGGGCCGGCGAATCCTCGAGGGGACTCACGATGCGAAGGCGGTCGTCGATGATCTCGATCTCCGCGCCGATCCCGACGTAGGAGCCGCGCATCTGCTTGTCGAAGTCGGATTCCAGCCGGGGCGGGATCCAGACCGTGTAGGGATCGTCGAGCGTCTCGAGCATCCCGGAGATCGCCGCCTCCTGCATCTTCGCGACGTCGGGTTCGCCGACGTGATCCTCCAGGACCATCGCCCGCACGTCGATCAACGGGTCGAACCAGGAGAGGTCGTCGCGCCGCCCGGCGCCGAGGGTGACCAGGATCTGCACCAGAAGCAGCACGCAGAGGGTCGGTACGGCCCACCTTCCGAATCGGAGGGGCGGTCGGTTTCGCGAAGCGTCGTTCATCAAGGATCCGTTCGTCGAAGCGGTGGGGGAAGTCACGGCGGAAGCCAATCATACGGACCGGGGCGATGGGGATGATCCGAGGCGGTGAACGATCATGCGTTCTGCCGGAGCGTCACCCCGGCCTGCTACGATCGAACGTCGCTCAAGGTTCCGAAACGCCATCTCCGAGGCCGCGCCAGCATGAAGGATGACCATCGGGAATCCATCGACATCCACGAGGAGACCGCGATTCTCGTCGCGGTCCTGTTGCCGACCACGATCGAGGAGCCCGATCCGCTTCAGGAACTCGCATCCCTTGCCGATGCGGCCGGCGTCCGGGTCGCGGGCCGCCTGATCCAGCAGCGCGATCATCCCCGGGCCCGGACCTACCTCGGCAAGGGCAAGGTCGAGGAGCTCGCCGCGATGGTCGACATGCTCAAGGCGAAGGTCGTGGTCTTCGACAACGATCTCTCGCCGATGCAGATCAAGGCGCTCGAAGAGGACCTGAAGTGCAAGGTGCTCGACCGGAGCGAACTCATCCTCGACATCTTCGCGACCCGCGCCGCGACGAAGGAGGCGAGGCTGCAGGTGGAGATCGCCCAGCTCGAGTACACCGCCCCCCGGCTCCGGTCGATGTGGAGCCATCTCGGTCAGGTGACCGGCGGCGCCCCGATGGGCGTGGGAACCCGCGGCCCCGGTGAGCAGCAGCTGGAGATCGACCGAAGGCTCGTTCAGCAGCGGATCGTCCGGTTGAAGCGGAATCTCGCGGAGGTGCAGGCGCGGCGGACCCGCGAGGTCGCCGGCCGGCGCGACGACCACTACACCGTGGGACTCGTCGGCTACACCAACGCCGGCAAGAGCACCATGTTCAACGCCCTCACCGACGGTGACGCGTTCGAGGCGGACATGCTGTTCGCGACGCTCGGCACGCGGATCGGGGCCTGGAACCTCGGTGGTGGGAACCAGGGACTGATCTCGGACACCGTCGGGTTCATCCGCGACCTGCCGCATCATCTCGTCGCGAGCTTCCGGGCCACGCTCGAAGAGACGGTCTACGCCCACCTGCTTCTGATCGTGCTCGACGTCGCGGACCCCGCGGCGGCCCGGCAGTTCGAGACGGTGACCGCGGTGCTGGACGACATCGGTGCGGTCGATCAGCCGCGGATCCTGGTGCTCAACAAGGTCGACGTGCTCCGGAACACGGTTGAAGAAGGGCGGGTCCCCGACGACACGCTCGACGCGTGGTTGGAGACGAATCCCGACGCCATCGTCACCAGCGCGAAGACGGGGGACGGGCTCGAGCATCTCACGGGCGTGGTGCTGGAGCGGATGCGGGGGGAGCTCCGCGAGGTCGATCTGTCCATTCCGCTCGCGGAATCGAAACTGGTCGACCTCGTCGAAAAGCGCACCGAGGTGCTCGACCGCGACTACGAGCGACCGGGCGAGGTGGTGATCCGGTCCCGGATCGGCCGACGGCAGCTGGAACGCCTGCTCGCGGGCGGCCCCCGGTTTCTCGTCGACGGCATGGACGGTCCGACCGCCCTCGCGACGTTGTGGCCGGAGATGGAGCCGCCGCGGATGCCGCGGATCCCGCCCCACCTCGCGCTTCATCCGGAATGATCCACGACCGCCGGGTTCAGCCCGCCGGTTCGATCGCCCGCGCGACCGCCGCGATCACGCTGGCGACTGGCGGGCGTCGGTCGGGCCGGACCCAGACCCGACCGGGGGTCGGTTCGAAGGGGTGCCACGCGACGATCCTCGACCGTTCGTAGTGGCGACCGGTCCAGATGCCCCGGTCGTCGCGACCGTGGGCGATCCGCTGCCCGATGCGTGGGAAGCGGTCCCATCGTTCGACGAATCCGCCGAGCACGGCGCGTTCCACCATCTCCCCGGCGGCCGGGCCGCCCCCGATGAGGACGATGACGTTCTCCCGCCCCGGCGCGAACTGGCGATACGCGCGGCGGAGAAGTCGTTCGGTCCGGGCCACCATCGCCGCCGCTCGATTCGCGTCACCGACCGCGACCACCTGCACGCCCGGCGTCTTCTCCGCTTCGGTGGCCTGTCGCGGAGCGTGCATCTCCATCATGCCGACGCGTCGTCCCGCGGCGTCGCGCAGGACGTGTCGATCGCCCATCCGCGCCCCCATCAGGAATTCACGGGCGTCGGCGAGTTGCGCCGCATCCGGGGGGGTCGTCGGTGTCCAGTCGATGCCGACCAGGTAGGGACGTGGAACGGATTCCAGCGTCGCGAACGACTCGTGCAGCGGTCGCTTCGGTCCGGACGAGCCCGAAAGTCGTTTCACGTGCACCGCGAAGACGTCGTCACCCGCATGGACTTCGAGATCGATGCTCCGTCCTCCGGGGTCGATTACCTCGGCCCGCACCCGATCGCCGGCGGCGATGAAACGGAGGGCGACTTCGATCTCGGCACGGACCGCCTGTCGTCTCGGGCGTCGAGTCGCCGAGCGGAGCCGGTGCAGGAGATCCCGGACATCGAGTCCGGGAATCGCACCGTTCGCCACCGCGTCGAAGAGCAACGCCTCCAGCGCGTCGTCGCTTCGTTCGTGAGTGGAGGCGGAGAAAGGCATGCGGAGGCCCATTCTGGACCGTGGTCCGGGTAACGGCAAGCCGTCGCATCCGGCGTGACCGGACCGGCGTCGGATCGAGCATCGGGTTCGGGCCGGAGTCGCTTCGGCGAGGGGTCGATGACAGTCGTGAGGGATGAGGGATCGCGCGGACGCGATGTGCGTCGGGTTCGCGGTGGTTCGATGGGGAGGAGCATCGAGATGAAACTAGGCGAACTGATGGTCCGGCAGGGACTTCTGACCGAGGGGCAGGTCGAGCAGGTGCTTGCGGCCCAGGCTCGCAGGACCGAGCCGTTCGGGGCGATCTGCGAGCGGCTCTTCGGCATCGCTCCGGAGGTGGTCGAGGGGGCGTGGGTCGAACAGTACGAGGTGCTGACGGCCGATCTGGAGCCGGACTTCGGCGCTCAGGATCCCTCCGTGCTCGGGGTGGTGAGCCGGCGGCAGGCGTGGCAGTTCCGCATCATTCCGGTCTCCTGGGACGATGGGTGCCTCGTGCTCGTGACCACGCGGAACCATCTCGCCCGGGCATTGCGATTCGCCACCCGTTCCATCCCGTTTCCGGTGTATTTCCTGCTCGTCGAGACGGGGGTCTTCGCCGAGGCGCTCAACGCGAACTACGCGATGCCCGGCATGGATGCCAACGTCGATTTCGGCACGATCGATCGCCTCGCCACGAGCCTTTCGGATCGCGGGCCGGGGGATGCTCCCGAGGGGGCCTGATCGATTTGGTGGGGGCGCCGAATGCACGGCCGCCTCGGCTCCGAAGGGGCGTCGGCGACGGGAGTGCCGTCGAGGACTGCCCGAACTGGAATGGCGACTCCCGGACTTGAACCGGGGACACCGGCATTTTCAATGCCGTGCTCTACCAACTGAGCTAAGCCGCCTGAAGCTTCGTGCGGGACGAAGCGGTCCGGGAGAGCGTACCGGGAGACGGCCGGCTGTCAAGCAGGGCGCCTTCGAGTTCCGCGTCCGAGTCAGTTCACCAGCCGCAGGTTCCGCATCGTCGCTCGAACGGTCGTACTCGGCGGCGTGGCCACCGCGAGGCCGTCCTTGATCAGATCCTGAAGGATCGCGAAGAGCGGACCGCCGAGATAGGACCGGAGCGGTTGGATCCCTGCATATTCCTGAAGTCGTGGTATGCCGTCTTCGAATTCGCAGTCTTCACCGAAGGTCCGCTTGCGAACCCCCATCAGGAAGCGGGCGGCGTGCAGCGTCGAATCCACCTCGTCGACCCGGAGTTCGCACATTCGAACCAGTACCGGGCGAAGCGGCTCGATGCCCTCGGCCCAGGCGGTCTCGTCGCCGCGGATGCAGGCGATGGCGATGACCAGCTCGTCGATGTTCTGTGCGATGCGTTCGATCGCGACGCGACGAAGCGCGTCGGTCCGCAGCAGGCTGAGATCAAAGGCGTGGTGAAGGTGATGCAGCACGTCCTCGAGCGAGACGTTGAGTCGCAACGCGGTGCGGCCGGCCTCCCGGAAGAACGCTTTGCGGAGTTCGTCGATCGAAGACGCGTTCAGCGAAGGGATCTCGGGCTCGGACGCATGGTTCGAGGCGGCAGCCGATCCGTTCGCAGTGTTCAATGTCTTCAAATGAACCGCCTCCTTGGACGAGGTCGCCCGTTCCCTTCGCGCCCGTGCAACACGGGCGAACGAGTGATCGGGACGAACCCATCGTACGCGGAGCGAGACCTTCGTCAATCGCCGGATGCGACGGGTTTTCGGTTTTTCAGAGAGGAGTCTCACGACCGGAAACTCAGACACGCGTGGCAGTATCGGAAATCCGCGAGATTCGTTCACCATCGAGCAGGTCGCTTCGGCGATCTGCCAGCGCGGGGAAGCGAACGCGGTAGTCCGAAAGTTGCGCATGATCGAATTCGGCCTGCAGCGCCGTTGACTCGTCGCCACCCTCGGCGAGCACCTCGCCGAGCGGCGACACGAGCATGGAACGGCCGCCGTAGTCGTGGGTGGGATCGCTCCCGACGCGGTTCACCGCGATCACGAAGGCTTGATTCTCGATCGCCCGTGCGATCACCAGGGCCCGCCAGTGTTCGATCCGCGCGGTGGGCCAGTTCGCGATGATCGACAGCACCTCGGCGCCGCCGGCCGTGGCGAGGCGGTGCAGTTCGGGGAAACGAAGGTCGTAGCAGATCGATGGTGCGATTCCGAACTTCCCGACCCGATCGAGGACGATCTCGGCACCCGCCGCATAGAAGCGGGGCTCGTCGGTGAAGCCGAACGGGTGCATCTTCTCGTAGATCGGGCCGATCCGGCCGTCCGGGTGGACGATCGCGGTCGCGTTGGCGTGTCCGGGCGCGCGGTCCACGCGTCGGGCGAATCCGATCTGGACCGACATCCTCCACCGGCGGGCGCAGTCGGCGGCCCAGCCGAGCGAATCGCCTCGGGTCGCGGCCTCGGTGTCCATCGTCCAGCCGGAGTCGGACATTTCGGGGAGCACCACGAGGGACCCCTCGGGGGCGTTCGCGGCGGCGACCATCGCCTCGACGATCTCGTGCGACCCTGCCTTGTCGTGCCATTTCGGGGCGTACTGGAGGGCGAGAACGTGCATCAGCGAGGGGCTCCGGGTCTTTCGGCATGCACTCACGAACGACGCCACCGAGCTGGGCTTCGGTGGCGTCTCTTCGAGAAGGGCGACTGACGGGATTTGAACCCGCGACGTCCTGGATCACAACCAGGTGCTCTACCCCTGAGCTACAGTCGCCGTCGGAAGTCCCGAAGGGTATCGCGATCGGGCTCCCGGCTCAAGCGGCCCTCGGGACTTCGAGCGTTCCTTCACCGCGATTTCCCGGACTCCGAAGCAGGTTTTTTCGGCGGCTTCGATGCTTTTGACGGTGTCTGGCCGATGGGGGAGATGTTAAGATCCGGAATTCGTTTTCGGGAATACGCACGAGGCCCTCTTCGATCATGAGCAGCACCGCATCCGTCGACCGACTCGCCGACCTGGGCGAGGCCAATCTTCACCGCAACCTTTCCGCCGCGACCCTCGTCGAACATGCGATTCGACGGGGCGAAGGTGTCCTGGCCGCCAACGGCGCCCTGATGTGCGACACCGGGACGCGGACGGGCCGGAGTCCGGGGGACAAGTTCCTCGAGGACACGCCCGGCGTCCACGATTCGATCGACTGGGGCAAGGTCAACCAGCCGATCAGTCCGGAAAACTTCGCAGCCCTCGAAGCGCTCGCGATCGAGCATCTGAAGGGCCGGAACGAGCTGTACCGGTTCGACGGGTTCGCGGGCGCGGACCCCAAATACCGGCTGAAGGTCTCGGTGGTGACGGAGGAGGCCTGGCATTCGCTCTTCGCCGCGACCCTCTTCATCAACGCGTCCGATTCGGACCAGGCGGGGTTCGATCCCGACTGGGTCATCTACAACGCATGCAACCTGCAGATCGACGATCCGGCGAAGTACGGCGTGAAGAACGGCCTCGCGGTCGTTCAGAGCCTCGAGCAGCGGAAGGTGATCATCCTCGGCACCCGTTACGCGGGAGAGATGAAGAAGTCGATCTTCTACGCGATGAACCACGACCTGCCGGACATGGGCGTGTTTCCGATGCACTGTTCGGCGAACGTCGACCACGAGGACCCGGAGAACGTCGCGGTGTTCTTCGGACTTTCCGGCACCGGCAAGACCACCCTCTCCGCGGATCCGAACCGGGATCTGGTCGGTGACGACGAGCACGGCTGGAGCGACGACGGCGTCTTCAACATCGAAGGCGGCTGCTACGCCAAGTGCATCAACCTCTCGAAGGAGGGGGAGCCG
>NYSY01000180.1 GCA_002683215.1 Planctomycetaceae bacterium | reverse complement strand
GCGGAGAAGGCCGCAGCGGAGAAGGCTGCGGCGGAGAAGGCCGCTGCGGAGAAGGCCGCGGCGGAAAAGGCCGCTGCGGAGAAGGCCGCAGCGGAGAAGGCTGCTGCGGAGAAGGCTGCTGCGGAGAAGGCTGCTGCGGAGAAGGCCGCAGCGGAGAAGGCCGCAGCGGAGAAGGCCGCAGCGGAGAAGGCCGCTGCGGAGAAGGCTGCGGCGGAGAAGGCTGCTGCGGAGAAGGCTGCCGCAGCGAAAGCGGCCGCGGAGGCAGAGGCCCGAAGGCCCAAGAGTTTCTCATTCGAGATCGAATCACCCGAAGCCGGATCCATCCGAGCGGCCATCCATGCGCAGTGCAAGGCCAAGGGCGCGTGGGCGACGCCGCCTTCCGACGCGATGATCGCCGGACTCGCCGCCGCGCTCGATCGGGCCGCCGCGAACGGTTCGCCCGTCCAGCGATGCCAGGCCAACTATCTGATGCTGCCGCATGACGACATGCAGGTCATTCCGGTCGCTTCGAATGGTGGTACCGCCTTCGTCCTCGGGAATGACGGGACGATTCCGCATGTCTATCTCATGAGGGCCGAAGGACGCGTCACCGATGATTCGATCGGTACCTCGAACCGGCGATCTCGTCTGAGCCGTGACCTTGCCGCGACGAGCCGGGGAGGGCAGACCGGTCGCGTCATTCGGCCGGGGGACCGTCTCCTGGTCTGGGATCGCTGGGACAATTCCCGTGATTGGAACGGCTGGGTGATCGTCCTCGAGGATTGACCTCGCGCGGATCTTCGAGTCGTGGAGCCATGGAAGGACGAGCCCCGAATCCGTCACCGGATTCGGGGCTCGTTGTTCGATCTCGAGTGGCCTGTGTCGGTTCGTTCCCGGCTCAGGCCATTTCGACCATCATGCTGACCGCGTTCCCGCCACCGAGGCAGAGGCTCGCGACGCCGCGCTTGCCGCCGGTGCGCGCGAGCTGATGGAGCAGGGTGACCAGCACCCGGGTGCCACTGGCTCCGATGGGGTGCCCGAGCGCGATGCCGCCACCGCATACGTTGAGCTTGTCTTCAGGCACGCCGAGGTGCTTGATGTCCGCGAGCACCTGGGCCGCGAACGCTTCGTTGATCTCGAAGAGGTCGATGTCGCCGACGGTGACGTCGTTCTTCGCGAGCAGGGCTTCGATGCCGACCGCCGGGGCGAAGAAGAGCTTCTTGGGCTCGACGCCCGCAGTGTTGTAGTCGACGATCGTCGCGATGGGCGACAGGCCGAGTTCCTTCGCCTTGGCGAGGCTCATGACCACGACCGCGGCGGCGCCGGCGGAGATCTGGCTGGCGTTGCCGGCGGTGACCGAGCCCTCCTTGGTGAAGGCGGGTCGGAGCTTGGCGAGCGACTCCGAGGAGCTCCCGGGGCGGAAGCCCTCGTCCTTCTCCACGCCGGCGCGGGCGTTGCACTGTTCCGCGGACATCGGCAACACCTCGGCGTCGAAGTGGCCGGCCTCCCAGGCCGCTTCGGCCCGGTTGTGGCTCTGGGCGCTGAAGCGATCCTGCTCGTCTCGGGAGATGTCGTATTCGTCGGCGATCCATTCCGCGGCGTTGCCCATCGGCCACTTCTCGAACGCGCAGGTCAGGCCGTCGTGGGCCATGTGGTCCTGCATGGTCGCGGGACCGTACTTGACGCCGCCTCGGACGTTCGCGAAGTGGGGGGCGAGATCCATGTTCTCCATGCCACCGGCGACCGCGACCTCGATGTCGCCGGCCTTGATCGCCCGGGCCGCCTGCATGACCGCCTCGAGTCCGGAGCCGCAGACCTTGTTCACGGTGACCGCGGTCACGGTGTCCGGGATCCCCGCCTTCAACGCGGCCTGTCGCGCCGGATTCTGGCCGACGCCCGCCTGGAGAACGCAGCCCATGAAGACCTCTTCGACGGCGGCGGGATCGAGTCCTGCGTCCTTCATGGCTCCACCGATCGCGACCGATCCCAGTTCAGGGGCGGTCACGCGTCCGAAGCCGCCGAGGAAGCGGCCGATGGGGGTGCGTCGGGCGGCGATGATGACGGGCGTGTGGGCGTCGCTCATGGGAGGGAATCAAGTCCTGAGAATTGGGGATGACAAGGCGAAGATGATCGTGCCGGAACGAACGGGGCGACATCCTAGCCGCCGTGCCCCGACCGAATCCCGCGGAATCGTGGATCGGGCGCTCCAATGCGGGTTCGGAGCGTGAAAAACGGGCCTCCGCTTTCCAGACTCGATTGTAGGGGATTCCCGTTCCGGTCGATGATGGGGGCATGCAGCACGACGACGACCTGGTCCATCAGAACCTCATGAGCCTTCAGACCCACGTGCTCGCCGAAGAGGCGAAGCACCCCGGAGCGACGGGGGACCTGTCCTGGATCCTCTCGGCCATCTCGCTGGCGGGCAAGACGATCGCCAACAAGGTCCGGCGGGCACGGCTCGACGACGTGCTGGGCGCCCACGGGTCCGAAAACGTGCAGGGTGAGGAGCAGTTGAAGATGGACGTGATCTCGAACGAGATCATCATGCGCTGCCTCGGTGATCGGGCGTCGATCGCGGTGCTGGCCAGCGAGGAGGACGAGGAACCGCGGATCCTCCGGCGCTCGGGCGAAGGTGGGAAATACTGCGTGCTGTTCGACCCCCTCGACGGTTCGAGCAACCTCGACTCCTGCGTCGGCGTGGGAACCATCTTCTCCGTCACCGTCAACGATCCCGACGTGGCGGACGGTGAGAAGACGGTCTGCCAGCCCGGTACGCGGCAGGTCGCCGCGGGGTACATCCTCTACGGCTCGAGCACCATCATGTGTCTCACCACCGGCGACGGCGTCGACATGTTCGTGCTCGACCAGGCGATCGGATCGTTTCTCCGAGTCCGCACGAAGGTGCGGATTCCCGAAAGTGGAGCGACGTACTCGATCAACGAGGCCAACGCGGAGACGTTTCCGGAGGGGTACCAGCGATACCTTCGGTTCGCCCACTCGTCGGGATACACCAGCCGCTACATCGGATCGATGGTCTCCGACGTCCACCGGACCCTGATCCGGGGTGGGGTCTTCCTGTATCCGCCGACCGCCAAGAATCCCGATGGAAAGCTGCGTCTGCTCTACGAGGCGAATCCGATGGCCATGCTGATGGAGCAGGCCGGCGGGGTTTCCTACTCGGGCGACGTGAGGACCATGGACGTGAAGCCCGAACGCCTGCACCAGCGGGTGCCGGTGCTGCTCGGTTCACCCGCCGAAGTCGCGAAGGTCCGCGAGTTCATCTGAACCACCACGACCATCGTCGGCACGTGAATCGGCCGGCCGAACTTCCAGCCGGCCCCGTTCCGCGGCTTCATTCGAAGCGGCCGTGATCCTTGATTTCGAAGTCATTCATCGATGCCAGTTCGGCGGCGGCAAGATCGTCGACGCGTCGGAATCGATCGATCACCGCACCGGGATCGTCCATCGCGAGCTTGCCGAGGACCTCGGCCTTGTTGGCGAGGATGCCTTCGAGATCGCAGGTGGTGTTGCGGGCGTGGCCGGAGGGGTACATGACGAGGCCCGAGTCGAGGCTGCGACCGTCGGTGGTCTCGATGACCACCGAGGGGGGGATCCCGTCCGGGTAGTTGTCGTCGTACGCCTTCCCGCCGTGCGCGAACTCGATCTTCTCCATGAGCGCCCTGGTCTCGGGGTGGAAGACCGCCTGCTCGTCGAAATCGTACGGCGTGAGAATCAGCTGCTTCCACATCGCGTCGTTGCCGTCGGCGATGACGCCCGAGCCCGCGTCGCGTGCGGCGTCGATGGCCTTCCGGAGCAGGGTGGAAACGATGTAGACCATGGAGTGATCGGCGCTCTGGCGGGTCTTGGGATCACGTTTCGCGGGATCGCCGATGATGCCGAAGGCGGGCTCGTAGGCCACGATGCGGATGGTCTTGACGAGGTCCGGGTTCTCGAGCAGGTCGGGATTGGCCGAGACCAGATCGATCATCCCCTGCAGGGCGCCGGCGGACTGGTGCTCGTAGAGACCGAGCTTGAAGTGCATCCCCATCACCGCGAAGTCGTCGCCGGAGTGACTGAGCACGAGGTCGAACGGGGCATCGCCGTCAGTGGGTTCGAACTGACGCCAGATCGCCTCCGGGTTTCGGAAGATGTCGCGGGGGCCGAGGAAACCCTTCATCGATCGCATCATCGCGAGCACCGCGACCTCGGTCGAGATGGCGGCGGAAGCGCCCTTCGAATCGGAGAGCTGCTTGCCGGCCCGGATCGCCCGCCAGGGGATGAAGTGGGCGACGGTCATGCCGATCGCGGATTCGATCTGTTCCGCCGAGGCGCCCATCATCGCGCCGTAGACGGCTGCGGAGGCGATCGCGCCGTGCACCACATGGTCGATGCGGTAGCTCTTGAGACTGAACACCTCGGCCAGGCGGCCTCGGATCTCGTCGTGGAGGATCATGCCTCGGAGGGCGGCGGCACCGTCCTGTCCGGCGAGCTGGGCGGCGGCGACGGGCACCGCGTAGAAGTCGTTGTGTCCGAACTCACCCGCGGTGTGGCCGAGCGCCGGGTTGTAGCCGAAGTTGGTGCCGTTGGAGTCCCACTCGCGAACCGCGGAGCAGTTCGCGACGATCGCCTTCTCGGGGCAGACCGGGGTGTTCGATCCGAACACGGTCACGCCGTCGTCCTTCGGATATTCCGCGGCCTCCTCTCGAAAGACGAGGGGGGCGTTCGTCCCGAGGGCGATCGCGGAGAGCCCGCACACCGCCGCATCGGCGAAGAACTGCCGGGTCTTGTCCTTGACCGCCTCGGAGGGCGTGCCGTGGCCCTCCCGCATGAACCGAATCGCGAACTCGGCGATGCCGAGGGCCTGGTTGGTATCCCGGGCGAGGAGAGTCGAGGTGGCGGAATCGGTGGTGGCGGTCATCGAGAGGCTCCGGGGGATGGTCTGCGGGGGATCGACCACTCTACCGGACGGGGGTCTCATGCTCCACCGTCGGAAGGTGATCCGACCCGATCGATCGGGCATTTTCCGTAGAGGACGGCCCCGTCGGGGACGTGGCCCTCGGGGAGATCGAACCCGTAGCTTCGGTAGAGCCCGCGGGCGACGGCGTTGTCGCCCGCCACTTCGAGGGTGAGATCGCAGCAGCCGAGGGCTCGCCCCCGGTCCGCACAGGCGTCGAGCATCTGCCGGCCCAGACCGCGTCCGCGGTATTCGGCCGCGATGTAGAGGTCGTGGATGTTCACGCGTTCGCAGGCCCGGAACGACGCGATGATCCGTTGGGCGATCAGCATGCCGATCGGTCGTCTTCGGTCCCGGTCGATCGTCTCTGCGAGCAGCACGAACGCGGCGTTTCGTCCGAGGAAGGGTGCGACGGTGTCCCGGACCGTGGCCGTCAGTTCGACTTCCGACACGTCGGCGAATGCTTCCACCAGCCGCCTCACGGTCGCTTGATCGTCGGGATCGTCGAAGTCGGCCTCGCGGATTCGGATGTCTTGTGATGGTTCGGGCATCGATCCACCATACCGGCTCGCGTTCAAGCGTCGCGATCCGAGGGGCGCGGCGAGACGAAGAGTCGGGTGCCGCACTCGGGGCAGGCATCTCCATCGACCGCGGCGCAGTCGTACCCGCATCGAAGACAGATCGGCGTCCGTTCGTTCGCGGCGGCGGTCGCGATGCCGGCCCGAATGCGTCCTCTGATCCGCGTGATCGTCCAGAAGTGCCAGACGAACGTCGTGGTCGCGAGGAGGGTTGCGATGATCGCCATCGATCCGATCGTCGGCAGGTCGCGATACACGAGGTCGTGTCCGAGCCAGATGAGGATCACCGTCGTGATGACGCCGCGACTCGCGTTGTGGCTCCACAGTCGCCACGGTCCCGGCGCATCGGCGGCGGTGAGCATCGCGGCTCGCGTCGACGGGGGGAGCGACGCGAGTTCGGGGATCTTCTCGATCGTCGGGGGGATGCTGAACGGCATGATCGTTGGCAGCATACGCCGAGAAACGACGGTGAATTCACGGGTTTCAACGACGTGTTGAAAACGAGAGACGAGCCCGCTTCTTGTTGAGACCGGGTCTCAATATCCCAGCTGTTTCAGGCCATCTCACGCTCAGCCGAGGATGTCTTCGAGCAGTTCGACGACGCCCTTGCCCTCGGTCGCGATCGTCTCGTGGACGCGACGCCCTTCGGCGATGTCGAGGAGTTCCCGCACCAGTTGGTGCTCGCCCGCGTGGTCGGCCTTGTTGACGACGAACAGGTCGGCGATCTCCAGAATGCCCGCCTTGTCCATCTGCACGGAGTCGCCCATGCCCGGCACCACGACGACCGCGGTGCGATCGACGTGTTCGCGGATCGCGACGTCGTTCTGGCCGGCGCCGACCGTCTCGATGAGCAGGGTGTCCCAGCCGGCGCCGCCGACCAGCTCGATGATGTCGGGAAGCGAGGCGTAATCCTCGCCGACGATGGCGAGACTTCGGTAGAAGACGGCGTCGTCGACCGCGTTGAAGTCGACGCGGAGCCGGTCGCCGAGCAGGGCGCCGCTGGAGATCGGGCTCATCGGATCGAACGCGACCACCGCGACGCGTTCACCACGGCGGACCGCTTCGTTCGCCATCGACGCGACCAGGGTGCTCTTGCCGGCCCCGGGGGCGCCGGTCAGGCCGATCACCCGCTTGGGGCGGATCCGGGGCGCATCCTTCGGTGGTGCGCCGGCGTGGGCGAGGCTCAGAAGCCGGGCGAGCGAAGCGGAACCGTTCTCGAAGTCCGGTGCGGTGTAGGGCGTCACCGAGTTGCGGACGCTCGTGACGATCTCCTCCATGCTGGTGCCGGTGTGGAACACGTCGTTGACGCCGGCCTCCTTCAGCGTCGCGACATCCTCCTGCGGGATGATGCCGCCCACGTTGACGGTGAGCTTCGGGCGGCCGACCGCCGCGAGTTCGGAGAGCAGGTTGGGCACGAGCACCAGGTGCGAATTGCTCATCATGGAGCAGGCGATGCAGTCCACGTCTTCGTCACGGGCCCCGATCGCGAGGCTTCGTGGCGTCTGCCAGAGGCCCGAGTAGATGACGTGGATGCCGCTGTCCCGCATCAGGCGGGCGATCAGCTTCACGCCGCGATCATGACCGTCCAACCCCATCTTGCCCAGCAGGACGCGCGGGCGGTGGGAGAGATCGCCGCAGCGGTCGATCTTCTCGATGGCGGTGGTCGGTTCGGAAGTGGCACGCATGATCGAGATCCGTTGGGGGCTGGAGAGCGGGCCTCCGCGGATGGAGGCGATTCGGGTCGAACATGATACGAGACCATGATGTCCCAAG
>NYSY01000179.1 GCA_002683215.1 Planctomycetaceae bacterium | reverse complement strand
TCTCCTCGTCGATCTTCGTCCGCGGAAGGATCTTCGACGCGTGCACGATCGCCGCGGTGAGCCCCCGGGCCCGCGCGTGATCGAGGAACACGGAATTCAACACCGCCCGAGCCGGGGCCCGAAGGCCGAAGGAGATGTTCGAAAGCCCGAGCAGGATGCCGCACTGCGGGAAGCGCTCCGCGATCAGCCGGATCCCCTCGAGCGTCTCGTGTCCGAGGGCCCGATCCTCCTCGACGCCGGTCGCGATCGTGAAGGTCAGGGGATCGAACAGCAGGTCGCGTTCGTCGAGTCCCCACTTGCCGGTGAAGAGGTCGTGGATCCGCGCGGCGATCTCCAGCTTGCGACCGGCGGTCTTCGCCATGCCCGCCTGAGGATCCTCGTCGATGGTGAGCGCGACGCATGCGGCACCGTGGGCCTTCAGGAGCGGGCAGATCTCGTCGAGCCGTCGCTCACCATCCTCCAGGTTGATGGAATTCACGACGCACTTGCCACCAAGACGTTTCAGCCCCGCTTCAATGGTCGCCGCCTCGGTGGAATCGATCATGATCGGGGCGTTGAGGCTGGTCGCGTATCGGCTCGCGACCTCGGCCATGTCGCGGGCGCCGTCACGCCCCACGAAGTCGACGCACACATCGAGCAGATGCGAGCCGCCCCGAAGCTCCTCCCGGCCCATCGACACCAGCGCGTCCCAGTCCTCCGCATCGAGCAGACGCTTGAACTTCCGGCTTCCGTTCGCGTTGGTCCGCTCGGCGACGATGAGAAACGAATTGTCCTGCTGGAACTCCGTGAAGCCGTAGAGACTCGAGCAGCCAGACTCGAGCGGAACGATTTCTCGTTTCGGCGCGGGTCGGCCGTCCACCATCTTCACGAGCTCCGCGACGTGCTCGGGGGTGGTGCCGCAGCATCCACCGATGAGATTCACCCCTTGATCCGCGATGAACCGACGCGTCGCTTCCGCGAATGGGCGGGGCTGGAGCGGATAGGAGGCTTCACCGTCGACGAGTACCGGAAGTCCTGCGTTCGGCACCACCGAGACGAAGCGGTCCCAATGCCTGCAGAGATACTCGACGTGCGAGGTCATCTCCACCGGACCGGTGGCGCAATTCAGTCCGAGGCTCGCGATCGGCAGCATCCGCAACGCGTTGACCGCTGAGGCGATGTCGCTGCCGAGGAGCATCGTGCCGGTGGTCTCGATGGTGATCGAGACCATGATCGGAACGTCGAAGGCATCCCGGCCTCGTGCTTCCAACGCCTTGACGCAGGCGTTGACCGCACACCGAACCTGAAGCAGGTCCTGGCAGGTCTCGATCAGGAACGCGTCGACGCCGCCGTCGAGCAGACCCTCGGCCTGCTCCTCGTAGCTCCGGAGCATCAGGTCCCATTCGGTCTGACCGAGACTCACCAGCTTCGTCCCGGGCCCCATCGATCCGAGGACGAATCGCGGTCGATCCGGTGTCGCGTGACGATCGCAGGCGGCGCGGGCGATCTCCACCCCCTCCCGATTGAGCTCGCGGGTCATCGCGACGACCTCTTCGTCGAACTCCGCACCGACGAGGAGATTCGCACCGAAGGTGTTGCTCTCGATGCAGTCCGCCCCGACTTCGAGGAACGTCTCATGGATTCGCTGAATCATGTCCGGGCGGGACTTGGTCAGGATCTCGGAGCAGTTCTCCCGGCCGAGCCAATCCTCGGTCCGGCAATCCCGGCAGGACTGCAGGCTCGTTCCCATCGCCCCGTCCAGGACGAGGATCCGACGGGTCAGTGCATCGAGCAACGGACTCGTGGCCATGTTTCGGCTCCTCTCCGCCACCTCTGGCGGCGTGGGCGGTTCAATCAAGTCGCTTGACAGGCTACGCCGTTTCGAGGCCGCCTTCAACCGTTCATCCGGATGAATGGATGAATGGGTCAATCGATGAATGGACCGCTCGGAGATCTGATCCGCCGAGCCGTCTGATCGACGGCCCGGTACGATGGTGAACCCGAAATTCGATGCGTGATCGTCCGGGGACGTGATCGCGATCTTCTCCAGGCCACGGAGCCGTTCCATGATGCTGTTTGATATCCGGGCCTCCGGACGCTTCATCACCCCTTTGATGCTGGCCGGCGGCCTTCTCGGCTGCCAGCCGGGCCAACCGACGGAATCCGATCCGACCGCGACGATCGCCAGTGAAACGGCGACCGCGTCCGGCGCTCGTCCCGGCTCACCGCCGCCGAAGGCCTACGAGACCTTCGATGTGGTCTGGGAGACGATTGAAGAGAAGCACTTCGATCCCGATCACAACGGGGTGGACTGGGATGCCGTCCGACTGGAGTATCGACCCCTGGTCGAAGACACCAGATCCGAAGCCGAAGTTCGAGGTGTCCTGTCTCGAATGATCAGCGAGCTCGGCCAGTCGCACTTCGTGATCATTCCCGGCGCGGATGAGACTGATGACGCGATGGACGTCGAGCTGCAGGATGCCGACGGGTCGACCGAAGCCGCGGCCGACACCGACACCGCGTCCGATGCGACCCCGACGCCCGAGCTCCCTCGCCCCACGACTTCGGAAGATGACGCGACCGAGGGCGATCTCGGGAACACCGGGATCCGGCTGGACTGGGCCGACGACGAACCGACCGTCGTCTTCGTCCGTGAAGACAGCACCGGTGCGCAGGCCGGCGTGCGATCCGGATGGCGACTCCAGAAGATCGATGGCCGTGATCCCGCCGCCCGAATCGCCGCCGTGCGGGAGGCCGCCCGGGAGGCGGATTCCGCGATCGCGGACTTCGAAGCGGTGCAGATGCTGAACGCGTCGATGATGGGCTTGATCGGCGACTCGCGGACCTTCACCTTCCTCGACGGCGACGACGAGACGACGGAAGTCGAACTCGGGTTCGCCGGCGAACCCGGCGTCCCCGTGAAGTTCGGCAATCTCCCGGCGATGACCACCCGATGCACTTCCCGGGTCCTCTCCCGCGGCGAACTCGAAGCATTCGGAGCGGGGCTCGTCGACGGCGAGCCGACCCCCCGCATCGTCCTTCTGACCTTCAACGTCTGGATGTTCCCGATCATGCAGCCGATCGCGGCGGCGGTCGATGCGCACCGCGACGCGGACGGATTCATCATCGATCTCCGGGGGAACCCCGGCGGCGTGGGAGGACTCTCCATGGGCGTCGCGGGTCAGTTCATGGACGAGCCGGAGAGCCTCGGCGACATGATCACCCGGGACACCACGATGCACTTCCGGGTCAATCCACAGCGTTCGACGCCGGACGGCCGGCTCGTGAAGCCCTACGCCGGCCCGCTGGCGATCATCATCGACAACGCGTCCGCAAGCACCTCCGAGATCTTCGCCGCCGGCCTCCAGCAACTCGATCGAGCCACGGTCGTCGGGCGGAACTCGGCCGGCGCCGCCCTGCCCGCCCTCGTGATCAACCTTCCGAACGGCGACCGGTTCATGTACGCGATGGCGAACTTCACCGGGCCGGCGGGAACCAGCATCGAAGGCGGTGGCGTGAAGCCGGACCTCGAGGTCGCGCTGACCCGGGATGAACTCCTCGAGGTCGGCGATCCCGACCTCGCCACCGCCGTCGAGTGGATCCTCGACGAGGAACGAACCGAATCCTGACCTTTCCGATTTCGAGACCCACGAGCCCCGGCCCCTGAAATGTCCCGCCGGATCCCCCCAAGAAGCCTCGATCCACCGAATTCACGACGCTGCGACGCACCGGACGCCGGGATCGTCCCAGCCATTCATCAGATCACTTGAGAACACGCGAACACACGCCTGAACAGGAGCCGTACCCGATGCGAAGAACCGCCATCACCACCGTCCTCGTCGCCACCATGACCTGCCTCGCCGGCGGCCTCGAACTCGACGCCCGTGCCGCCACGATCCCGGTCCAGGACGAAGCGAAGACCGCCCCGCTGCCGACCGCCAAGGAGGTCGTCGCGATGATGATCAAGGCACAGGGCGGCGAAGAGGCCCTCGCCAAGCACCCCACCGCGTCGATGACCGGGAAGTTCTCGATGCCTGCGATGGGCATGGGTGGCCCGATGAGCATCAAGACCTCGAAGGGCAGCATGCGGATCGAGATCGACATCGCCGGCTTCGGCAAGTCGCTCCAGGGTTTCCACGACGGCGTGGCCTGGTCGATCGACCCCGCCTCGGGCGCCCAGCTGCTCGAGGGCTCGATGCTCGAGTCGATGAAGCGTCAGGCCAACAGCCGCGGCGACCTCGATCTCTTCAAGATGTGGGATTCCGTCAAGGTCACCGGCCGCGAGCGATTCGCCGACACCGACTGCTTCGTGCTGGAACTCAAGAAGGGCAAGGATCGCGAGGTCCGGCTGATCGACGAGAAGACCGGCCGCATGATCGCGAGTCGCACCGTGCAGTCCTCGCCCATGGGCGAGATCCCGATCGTCACGACCATCGAGGCCTGGAAGGACTTCGACGGACTCAACATCCCGGTTCGCATGAGCATGGCGATGATGGGCCAGAAGCAGGTCATCGAAGTCGACAAGATGGACTTCGCGGCGATCCCCGCGACCGAGTTCGCCTTCCCGCCGGCCATCAAGGCGCTGGTCGAGGACAAGAAGGCCCGCGAAGCGGAGGAGAAGTCCACTGCTCCGAAGACCGAGCCCGGCGCCGCCGGCGAATGAGTTCATACTGCATCGATCTGTCAGGGGTCGCGAAGCGCTTCGGTCGAACCGAAGCGGTTCGCGACCTCGATCTGCAGGTGCCGTCCGGCTCATTGTGCGGTTTTCTCGGCCCCAACGGCGCCGGCAAGAGCACCACGATCCGGATGATCATGTCGATCATCCGGCCGGACGTCGGTTCGCTCCGGGTCCTCGATGGCGACGCCCTCGATCACAAGGACCGGATCGGCTACCTCCCCGAGGAGCGAGGCGTCTATCGAAAGATGAAGGTCGGCGACTACCTGCGGTACATCGGCCGATTGAAGGGCGTCGAGTCCGCCCGCCTGCCGAAGATCATCGACGATGCACTGGAACGCATCGAGCTGCCGGGCGTCGCCCGGAAGCGGTGCGAGGAACTCAGCAAGGGCATGCAGCAGAAGGTGCAGTTCCTCGCCGCGATCATCCACGAGCCGGAGCTCATCATCCTCGACGAGCCGTTCTCCGGGCTCGACCCCGTGAACGCCATGCTGCTGAACGACCTGATCCGCGAACTCCACGAACAGGGTCGGACGATCCTCTTCTCGACCCACGTCCTTCACCAGGCCGAACGGATGTGCGACCGGATCGTCATGATCGATCGGGGTCGGAAGGTCCTCGACGATCGCCTCGATCGCATCCAGGAGCGATTCGATCCCCGCACCATCGTCGTCGAGCCGCTCGGTGATCCCGCTGCCGTCGAGTCGGCGCTGCGGACCGCGCCGGAGGTGGAATCGGTCCGAATCGACGCCGAAGACCGGGTCCACGCCCGACTCCGCGACCTTTCCGAGGCCGACCGGATCATGTCGCTCGCGGTCGGGCTCGGCCCGCTCCGCAGCATCGGACGTGCGAGGACCACGCTCGACGAGGTCTTCATCGGACTCGTCGACCAGACGGAACACGCCGACCGTGCCGGCGATGCGGTGGAGCAGATTCATGCCTGACGGCAACCTCGGAAAGATCGGGACGATCGCATGGCGGGAATTCCGACACACCGCGCTGACCAAGTCGTTCCTCTTCGGCGCGGTGATCCTTCCGGTCCTGATGGGAGGCTGCCTCCTCCTGTTCCCGCTGCTCCTCGCCAGCCAGTCCGAGCCGCTCGAAGGCACGATCGCGGTGGTCGATCCGACCGGGCGGTTCGCGACCACCTTCGAGGCGCTGGTGACGGAACGCCTGGAACGCGATGGTTCCGCCGAGGTCGAGGACGTCATGCGGAAGCTCGGCATCGATGACAAGACCGGAATCCTGGGCCAGAGCCTCGCCAATGCCGGCGACAACGACTACGGCAAGGTGACCGCGACCGAATTCGTCACGGACGATCCCGACACCATCGAAGGCCTGAAGGAGGAGGCGCGGGACGGCGACTGGCTCGCGGTGGCGATCGTTCCCACGTCCCAGATCGAGTTCGCGTCGACGCCCGATCAGGAGCCGCCCGAGATCGAGCTGTTCCTGCCGCGATCCACCTCGCCCGGACACACGAACCTGATCGAGGATCTGGTCCGCTCGGCGACGGTCCGGACCCGTTTCATCGCCGCGGGCGAGGACTTCGAACAGGTGCAGGCGATGCTCGATCGACCATCGATCGACGTCCGGCGATTCGGGGAGGACGGTGCCGCCGACGCCGAGCAGTCCAAGTTGCGGATGATCGTCCCCTTCGGCTTCATGATGCTTCTGTGGATCGCGACCTTCACCGCCGGGAACTTCCTGTTGACCTCCACGATCGAGGAGAAGTCGAACAAGGTGATCGAAGTGGTGCTCAGCGCGGTCGGCCCGCTCCAGCTCCTCTGGGGGAAGATCCTCGGACTGGCCCTCGTCTCACTGGTGATCCTCCTGACCTACGGCGGACTCGCGATCGCCTCCCTCACCGCGCTGGCGCTCACCGACCTCCTCTCCTGGACCACCCTCGCGTGGGCGATCGTGTTCTTCCTGATCGCCTACTTCACGATCGCCGCCCTGATGGCCGCGATCGGCAGCGCGGTGAACGAACTGAGTGAGGCGCAGACCTTCATGGCGCCGGTGATGATCGTCATGATCCTGCCCATGCTCCTGTGGGCGCCGATCGCGGAGAATCCCGACGGAACCCTCGCGACCGTGAGCAGCCTCCTCCCGCCGATCCTCCCCTTCGCGATGGTCATGCGGATCGGCGCCGCCACCGAACCGATCCCGATCTGGCAGATGCTGCTCTCGACCGGGCTCGGCATCGCCTCGGTCGTCGTGCTGGTGTGGGCCGCGTCACGCGTGTTCCGAGTCGGCATCCTGATGCAGGGCAAGCCGCCCTCGCCGCTGGAACTTCTGCGCTGGATCCGGCAGACGTGACCGCCGCGAGGACGACCCGATGAGCGGATGGGCGCAGTGGGAGCCATGGGCCGTCGGCGGGGTGATCGCGGTGCTCGTCGCCGGCTTCATCGCCCGCGCCCTGTTCTCCGACCGCGCCCGAGGCCGCCCGAGGTGCCACCGTTGCGGCTACGACTTCGAGGGCGTCGAGGGCCTGACCTGCCCCGAGTGCGGCTGGACCGCTCGGACACCGCGTGATCTTCTGCGGACCCGGCGGCACTGGTTCAAGGCGATCGTGGGCGTGACCCTGCTCGTCCTCGCCGCGGCGCTGATCCGGCTTCACGCCGCGGGCGGCAATCCGCTGCTGGTCGTTCCCGACCGGATCATGATCGCCCTGCTTCCGATCGATCCCACCGCCGGTGGCACGGAGATCGGCCCGATCGCCGACGAGCTTCGCCGACGCCTCCTGGCGGAGGAACTCGACGAATCCGAGGTCGAGTCGCTCTTCGCGCGGATCGCTTCGGGCGACGACGGCGCCCCACCCGGATCCGAGGCGTGGCGGGCGCGGTACGGCGGCCTCGTGGATGCCTGGCGATCGAGGTTCGTCCGGCCCGGCGATCCTGAAGCGAAGGTTCTGCTCTCGATCCCGCCCCGACTCGAAGTCGAGGTTCCCGCGAGCTGGCCGACCACCCGAGCCGTCCCCGTGGAACTCGATTTCGAGGACTGGTGGCCGATCGGCACGGAGGCGATGGTCGAGCTGCGATGGCAGGGTCAGGATCCCATCACCGTTCCGCCGATGATCCGGATCGGATTTCGAAACCGCGCCTCCGTCGGTCGCCCGCATGGTTTCGAGCTCCCACCCGCGAACACCTGGCCCGAGCCCGCGATCCTCGAAGCGACGGTTCGGCCACGGTTCGTCGACTCCGAGCGACTTCGACTCGCGGAAGACGGGATCGACGTTCCGGAAGGCGACGACACGATCACCGAACTCGTTCCGCCGCCGCCGTTCACCTCCATGCCGGCCGCTGTCGCGATCACCACGGTGGACCGCCCGCTCGATCTCGACCTGCCTTCGATCGCCGCATGGGTCGGCGACGGAGGCGCCGATGAGGCGGTACGGCGAATCTTCGCGCCGGGCCTGCGGCGGTGGGATGGAACCCGACGACCGTTCGCGATCCGATTCGACGTCCAACAGGCGGCGGAGAAGTTGTTCAAGGACGTGCTCTTCGGGCTCGTGGTCGAGCTCGTCGAGGTCGACGCCGACGGCAGGGAATCGGTCCACCGTCGATCGCGGATCTGGCTTCCGGGCGGTCCGGGTCCGAACGGCTACTGGCGGTCGCGTTGGGGCATCTCCGAGGAGGACGGCGACGCCCTGCATCGCGCTTTCGACCCGACGCCCGGCTCCCGCTGGTTCATGCGGATCCGAGGCGACGAGGAACTCGCCCGGCTCGCCCTCGCCTCGGTGGTGAACCAGGGCGGCGATCCGGCCGCGTTCACCCGCTGGTGGTCGGGCACGGTGGAGCGGCCCCTTCGGACGACCGAGGAAACCAGACGACCGTTCATCCGGCGGTGGTTCCATCCCGATGGCGTCCGACGGCCCGACGCCCCCTGATCGCGTCGGCCACCGCGACCCCCGCACGTCCATCCCAATCCGCCTCTTCACGCATGTGCTGGCACCCGCCGGGACGCCGCATGGCCCTCGCTGGTCCTGCCGCGATGCCCGGGGCCGGCGTGGCCGATGGGCTTGTTGCCATATTTCCATATCTATGATATGTTTATCCATATCAGATGAAGACAACGCTGAACATCGATGACACGGTTTTCACCCGGCTCAAAACGGAGGCGGCGAGCTCTGGTCGGACCATGAGCGAGCTTGTCGAGTCGGCATTGCGTCTTCTTCTGACGAGGGGTACCGGGGCAAGGGAACTGCCCTCCCTCCCCTCGTTCGACGGTGGTGGCACCACCGTCGACATCGCCGACCGCGAACATCTCTGGCGTGCCAGGGAAGGCCGCTAGAGATGTTCGTCGTCGACGCCAACGTGCTCGCCATCGC
>NYSY01000178.1 GCA_002683215.1 Planctomycetaceae bacterium | reverse complement strand
CGCCCGCCGCCCGCGACGGCGAAGCCGGGTTCCAACCCGCTCGACGTGCCGCAGCAGGACCGCCTCGACCTCGGCGGGATCACCCAGATCGACCCCGAAGGTCTGCTCGTGCCCGACCGATTTCGCGGTCCGGTCCCCGACCACCGGACGGTCGTCGACCCCGTGGGAGAGCGGATGGAATCGGGCCGCGGCATCGCCGAAGGTCGCCGCGAGGGACTCCGGCGACCACTGCTGCAGATCACCGAACCGACGAATGCCCCGAGCCTCGAAACGCGTCCGACTCTTCGGCCCCACGCCCCACATCCGTTCGATCGGCAGCGACGCGAGTCGCGCCGCGATGTCGGTCGATTCGAAGACCGTGAGACCATCGGGTTTCTCGAGATCCGAGGCGATCTTCGCGACGAACTTGCACGGCGCGACACCGACGCTCGCGGTGAGCCCCAGCTCCTCGCGAATCGACTCCTTCAATCGCTTCGCGATCACCGGGCCGCTACCGAGCAGCCGCCGGGATCCCGTCACGTCGATGAAGGCCTCGTCGATCGACAGCGGCTCCACCATCGGCGAAGCGGTCTCGAGGATCTCCATGATCCGCGCGGAATCCGCTTCGTACCGTGCGAAGGACGGCTTCACCACCACCGCTTCGGGGCACCTCCGAAGCGCCTCGGCCATCGGCATCGCGGACCGACACCCCGATCGCCGTGCCTCATAACTCGCGGCCGCGACGACGCCTCGGCCACCGCGGCCGCCCACCAGCACCGGTCGTCCCCGCAGTGCAGGGTCGTCCCGCTGCTCGACCGACGCGAAGAACGCGTCCATGTCGAGATGAAGGATGGTTCGTTCGACTGACACCACCGAATCGTACGGTCGATCACGACCGCGTCGCGACTCCGGATGATTCGGAGGACGATCTCGTCCCGCTCGCATTCAATCCGCGGCCGGGGTCTCGACCGCCGGGTTCACGTGGATCCGGCCGAGGCCCGCGGCGTCCTTCGCGGTGATCTCGCCGAGCGTCTGGAGCTGTTTCACCAGATCAGCCCATCGCGCCTCGGTCATCCAGCCGAGGCCGTGATCCGCGGTGTTCGCGGATCGGACGAAGCCCGGAAGCTTCGCCGCGGCGAGCCGCAGGACGTTGGACTTCAGATCGGGGTTGAGCTTCGCGATCACGTCGTTGATCGGATCGGGGTCGTCGAGATAGGAATCCCATCCCTTGCGAACCGCTTCCACGAAACGGGCCACCATCCGGGGTTCGGCCTCGAGCAGCGCATCGTTGACCGCGAGCACCCCGTCGTACGGGTTGTAGCCGGTCTCGCCGACCACGAACACCCTGGTCATCACACCGTCGACCTCGAGCTGCACCGGCTCCGCGGTCGCGAAGCACTGCATGCCCTCGGCCTTGCCGTCCACGAAGAGCGCCGTCGATCCGGCGTACGGAATGAAGGAGAGGTTCGATCCGTCGTAGATGCTGTTCAACCAGCGAATGAACACCAGACCGTCCTGGGCCATGATCGTGGCGTCGCTCTCCCAGAGCTCCTGCAACGACTGATACGAGGATTCACGCCTGACCAGAAGTGATCGAGGCGAGATCTGAAAACTCGCGAACACCCCCGTCGCCCGTCCGCCCCGGGCTCGAATCGTGATCAGCTGCGGCGCCGACACCACGGCGAAGTCGACGTTCCCACTCGCGACCAGCTGAGGCGCGGGCACCTCTGCGCCACCCTTGATCAGCTCCACGTCGAAACCGGATTTTTCGAAGATGCCGCGTTCCTTCGCCGCGTAGAACCCACCGAACTCGGGTTCCGGAAACCAGTTCAGCTGAACGGTGACTCGTCGCGGACCGTCCGACTCCGTCGGCGGACCCGATCCCCCGCAGCCGACGAGCATCGCCGCCAGCAACGCGAACCACGGAAGACCTGCCGCGCGACGATTCCGATCCGGACGGTTGAGATTCATGACCGCTGCTCCTGTGGTGATTCGGGATGCGAAAGTATCACCGACCCGGCGGATCACTGCGCGGATGCATGCCAGCGACGCAGCAGGATCCAGCCTCCGAGATTCACGAGGCCGAAGAGCAGGAACCCGAGGGCCGACGCCATGGCGATCGCGGCGAACACCGTCGAGGTCTGATTCTGCTTCAAGGCGCTGGTGATGATCGCGCCGAGGGGGGCGTGTTGACCGCCGTACGCGCCCACGAACTCGCCGACGATCGCCCCGATCACCGCGAGCCCCGCCGCGATCCGCAGTCCCGTGATGACGCTGGGAATCGACCACGGAAGCCCGAGCTTCCACCAGGTACGGATCCTGCCCACCCGATGAATCCGAAAGATCTCCTCGAGGCCGGCGTCCACCGACTGAAGGCCGTCCAGGGTTCCGGCGATCACCGGGAAGATGGACACGATGCAGGCCGCCACGATGACGCTCGGGAGACCGATCCCGAACCAGATCACGAGCATCGGCGCGATCGCGACCAGCGGCACCATCTGGAGCAGAAGCGTCAGCGGGTAGATCCCACGGCGGGCGAGCGGGACGAGCGAGAGGAGACTTCCCGCCACCACGCCGAGCACCGCGCTGGCGGCGAACCCCGCGAGGGTCGCGGTGGCGGTTCGACCGGTCGCGGCGATCAGCCGGGGCCATTGCTCGATCATCGTCCGCCCCACCGCGATCGGCGTCGGCAGCAGGTATTCGGGAATGGAGAACAAGACGACCACGAGCTCCCAGAGCACGAGGAGGATCACGACCACCAGCAAGGGTGGCCAGACCGCGGCGAACACGCCGGCTCGTCGACTCATCGTTCATCCTCCATCATGCCACCGCGAAGACAGGCGTAGATGCTCGCCTGCAGCCGAGCGAATTCCTCGGTTCCGCGAAGCGATGCGACGCGTTCACCGAAGGGGATTTCATATCGCTCGATGATTCGTGCCGGCCGCGGAGAAAGCACCACGACCTCGTCCGCGAGAAATACCGCTTCGGAGATGGAATGCGTCACCAGCACCACCGTGATGGACTGCTCGCGAACGAGCGTCGCGACCTCTTCGTCGAGGCGGAAGCGGGTCACTTCGTCGAGAGCTCCGAACGGTTCGTCGAGCAGCAGCAGATCCGGGTCGGCGACGAGCGATCTCGCCACCGCCGCCCGCATCCGCATCCCTCCCGACAACGCCGCGGGAAGGAGCTCCGCGGCATCTCCGAGTCGGACCATTTCGAGGCGACGCTGCGCCTCACGGCGACAGACGTCGCGGGGTCGGCCGTCGAGTTCGAGCGGAAGACCGACGTTGCGAAGGACGTTCCGCCACGGAAGCAGCCGGGGCTCCTGGAAGCAGAATCCGATCCGCGGCTTCGGCCGCACGGCGACCGAACCTGCGGTCGGCGTCTCCACGCCGCCGATCATCCGCAGGAGGGTGCTCTTCCCACATCCCGTCGGCCCGAGGAGCGCCGTCACCCGCCCCGGACGAAGATCGAGGTCCATCGGTGCGACCGCCTCCACCGATCGGTCGAAGGTCTTGGTCACGCCACGGAGTTCTATTTCGACGCCACTCACGATTCCTCTCCTCCATCGACGCGGACCATCTCGTCCGGCACTTCGAGCGATCTCGACGCAGTGAGCACCACGGCCACGGTACTCCCTTCGTGCAGGATGACCCCGGTCGCCAGACTGGCGATGGCGAGCACCCCGAGCACGATGAAGAGTATGACCGTCCCCATCGATACGAACACGTTCAGAAGGATGATCCCGCGTGCAGGCCTCGCAATCGCAGTACGAACGGCAGCCGGAAGAGACCGTCGTCCACCAGGGCGGTGCCGGCCGCCTCGTGCGACCTCGGGCGGCCACCATTCCGATCTTGTCACGAGGCTGGAGTTCGGCCCGTACGTCCTCGATTCCGATCGGCCGCACCACCTGCGGCGAGCAGCGTCAGCGGATCGACGTCGACCACGCATCAGTCGCTTGACGGTGCCGAGGAGCATGTCAACGCCCGCCGCCACATCGGCCCCGGACCGCCTTGCGATGAATCCGGCGAGCACCAGAACGCCGCGGCACCACGATGACGAGGTGTCGATCGGGACCGGACCGGGATGGCGTCGATGTGGATTCGTGCATGGAGCCGAGCGGTGAATCCGAGGTTTCGGCGAAGGCCCGGAATCCCGCTGCCGGACCGGAAACCCAGCCATCTCGGGGAGGATCGGTGATTCTTACTGAATTTCGCACGAATCGACCGATTCACCATACCCCTGCCGTTCCCTACCTCGGAAAACGTCCCGGATGACCGACTGGACCTCCAAATACTGCGACTCGTTGACCGAACTCGATCGGTATCGCGACCTCGTGGACGCGGTCGTGGCCCTCGCCGCACACCGCCGCCCTTCGATCGACGCCGATGCGGCCCACACTCGACTCGAGGCGATCGCACATCGCGTTCGATGCAGGGTCCCGCATCTCGCCGGACGTGCGAACGCCGTCGGTAACCGTGGAACCGAAGGACTGATGGCACACCTCCACGAAGCGATCGTTGACGATCTCGGAATCGGATGCCACGAAGACGTCGCCGTCCACCCCGATGCGATGGATTTCGGCCTGATCCTCGATGGCACGCCCGCGCTTCCCGTGCCCTGCGCCCTCGCCTACTGCGGTGCCGCGGAACGAATCGGACTGGATGTCTTCGGCGTGGACGTGCCGGGACGCTTTCTCGTCGCGGTTCGTGACGAGACGCATCGACGCATCACCGTGATCGATCCGCACGAGCGCGGACGAATCGTCGACGGAACCGAATTCCGCGATCTGATTCATGCCTTCGACGAGACGATCGATCCCCGTGACATGCTCAAGCCCGCATCACCGGCCACCTGGCTCCGGCGATGGCTCCGTGATCTGGCGATCGCGAGCACGAGATGCGGCGAGACCCATCTGCTCGACTCGTGGAGCCGCCTCTCCGAGACGACCGACGAAATTCTCGGCCCGGTCTGATCAACCCGGAATCCGCCGTAAACGGGCCTGAACGAACCGAGAAACGTCTGATAACCGATTTTCCCGCTGAATTCACCGATCTGGGCACCGATTCGTCGACTAGACTGTGGCCAGAGCGGATCTGAACGTTCTTCTCATTCAGAATCACCCACGTCACATCGGGTGACTTGCCCAACTGAATAGCCGGACGTGACCGACTCATGGAACATTCTTCGAGGATGAACGGTTTGCACGACACCAACGACATCAATCAGGGCTCCACCCGGCTTCGACGTGGCTTCACCCTCGTCGAACTTCTCGCGGTGATCGGCATCATCGCCCTGATCATCGGGTTCCTTCTCGTCGCCGTGGGTTCGTTTCGTGACAGCGCTCGTCTGACCCAGTGCATGAGCAACCAGCACCAGCTCCAGCTGGGACTCGTGAGCTGGAGCCAGGACAACAACGGCAAGTTCATGAGCCCCGCCAGCCAGGAATACCCCCCGGGAATCTCGAACCCGAATCGTGACCTCTTCTGGGTGAAGAGCTACAACACCGGCGCCCAGGCACCGAGGCTTCGTGATTTGAACGGCGACGGCTCGCTCGAAGAGACGGACCAGGCACTGAAGGATGGGGCCCTCTACGACTACGTTCAGGACGTTCGCGCCTATCAGTCCCCGCTGGATCCCACAGGCCGGGTGCGGAGCTACTCGCTGAACGGTTTCATCAGCGACATTCCCGACAACCCCAACGGGGCCTGGGGATCGACCGTCGACCGGATCAGCAAGGTTCGAAACCCGGCGAACACGATGTACACGATCGCCGAGCACGACACCGGCTGGGAAGACAACTACAACCGTGGCGGATGGGTGATCGACACCCTGCACCCCGTCGGTTGGTGGAAGGACTTTCCCGCGTTCTGGGATCCGCAGGATCGGCTCGCGATGTCGTTCATCGACGGCTCCAGCCGGATCATCACCCTCGCGAATCCGAAGCTCAACGAGATCGTGACCGCGCATGAGATCCCGGTGAACGACGCTTCCGAAATCGACTTCGAACGGTTCAAGACCTGGCTTCGACCCGATCTTTGAATCATTCGACCCGGATCAAGAGCGGCCCGGCTGGAGCATCCACTCCCGCCGGGCCGTTTTCGTTTCGACGCCCACAGGATTCCCGGTCCCGGCCCCTTGGAAATCCGACCGTTCAACGAGTTTCGCGAACCAATCCTCGAAGAGTGGGTCTAGATTGGGTTCACCAACCCCGGAGTCTCCGCCATGCCCATCGTCCGCTCGATCACCTTCGCACTCGCGGCACCCATCCTCGGGCTCATCGCTTCCCCCGCCACCGCGCAGGAACAGGTCCGGTACGACGCTCATCAGGTGGTCCGCGCCGAGGTCGACACGCTCCGAGAACTTCGAACCCTGCTCGCACTCGGTGGTGACGTCTGGTCGGAGTCGATCGGACTCGGCTCGATCGACGTGATGCTTCCAGCGGGCCGGATCGGAACACTCGCGCGGACCGGGATCGAGTTCGAGGTGATGATCCCCGACGTCCAGCGGCTGATCGACGAGGAGCGAAGTCGCATCGACGCGGACGGCATCGCCGGCGTCGGCTTCTTCGAGGAGTACCACCAGCAGGACGAGCTCTTCGCGTTCTACGAAGCCCTCGAGGCGAGTCGCCCCGATCTCGTCACCTCGCGGAGCATCGGCGAGTCCATCGAAGGTCGGGAGATCCGCGCCTACACCATCTCCGGCGCCACGGATCCGTCGAGCGTTCCCGGCATCTACATCGTGGCCGGCGCCCACGCCCGGGAATGGATCAGTCCCGCCACGATCTCGTACCTCGCGGACACCCTGGTGAACGGCCACGGGGCCGATGACCGCATCACCCCGCTGGTGGACGACCTTGCATGGCACATCGTCCCCTTGGCGAATCCCGACGGCTACCAGTTCACCTGGGACTCGAATCGTCTCTGGCGCAAGACCCGCAAGGCGAACGGGGACGGCACCTTCGGCGTCGACTGGAACCGGAACTTCGCCGCGGGATGGGGCGGGCCGGGCTCGAGCGG
>NYSY01000177.1 GCA_002683215.1 Planctomycetaceae bacterium | reverse complement strand
GGACTCCAGCGCCTCGAGGTCGACGAGCAGCGCCTTCGCGAGCATCGTCTGAACGGTGTCGACGGTCTGGATCATCGCCTCGACCTTCGGCTTCAGATTGTGCGACTGGTCGATCATGTAGTCGATCGGAAGCACCTGATCCGATTCGCGTTCGAACTGGACGATCTCGAACAGGATTCGGAAGATGCGGTAGGGATCGATCGATCCGACCGTGAGATCGTCGTCCGCGTAATGACGGTCGTTGAAGTGAAAGCCACCCAGCATCCCCTCGTCCAGCAGGAACGCCACGACGTGTTCGATGTTCTGGCCGAGAAGGTGATGCCCGGTGTCGACCAGAACCTTCGCCCTCGGCCCCGCCGCACGGGCGAGCGTGGCGGCCATGCCCCAGTCCGCGACGTCGGTGTGGTAGAAGGCGGGCTCGAACGGCTTGTACTCCACGAGCATCCGCATCGACGCCGGCATCGCGTCGTGCACCTCCCGCAACGCCGATTCGAACCAGCGTTTTCGCCGCCGGAAGTGCCCCTGCCCCGGGTAGTTCGTTCCGTCCGCGAACCAGAGCGAGAGCACGTCGCTTCCGATCGCCCGCCCGAGCTCAACCGACCGCAGCAGGTGCTCGATCGCCCGGCGGCGAATCGAGGCGTCCTCGTTCGCGACCGAGCCCAGCCGGTAGCACTGATCCTGAAAGAGGTTCGGATTGACGGAACCGATCCGGAGCCCTCGGGCGGCGGCCATCTGCGTCGCGTCGCCGGGCTCGTCTCCCTCGAAGTCCCACTGGACGTGGACCGCGACGCTCGGGCAGCACCCCGTCACCCGGTTGACCTCCGCGGCATCGTCGAGCTTGTCCTCGAGCGTGAGCGCCGCGGCATCCTGCAGATACTTGCCGAAACGAGTGCCGGTGTCCGCGAAGCCCCAGCTGGGGAGTTCGATGCGGAGTCGATCGAGGCCGGCGAACACGTCGTCGAGGTCGGGCATGGGAATGGGCTCCAGGCGAGGGATCGAACGCGGCCGACCCACTTGGCTCGTTATCATCGCATCCGATGGCTCCAGCGCCCAGCACCGACGACGCGAACTCCGACGATCCAGCCGATCCGAGCGATGTGGCCGTGTCTCCGCTCCTGATCGTGGGCGCTCCGCGAAGCGGGACGACCTGGCTCCAGCGGCTTCTTCTCGGACACCCCGCGTGCGTCGGCGGCCAGGAATCCCACCTGCTCGCCCTCTTCGACGGGATGATGACGGAGGCGAGGCGGAAGGCGGAATTCGAGCGACCGCACGGCCCCTTCACCCTCGCCACCGAGAAGACCATGCTCGATGCGCTCCGAAGGGTGTGGATCGAGATCCTCCGGCCCACGCTCGAATCACGTCCGGAGGCGACGCGGCTGGTCGAGAAGACGCCCGACCACGCCCTTCACCTCGACCTGGCGGATCGACTGCTGCCACGGTGCCGGGTCATCCATCTGGTCCGACATCCCGCGGACGTCGCGGCCAGTCTCGTTCGCGCTTCCGCCAGATCGTGGGGCCGCGGCTGGGCGCCGGGTTCGGTCGAAGCCGCGAGCCGGCGATGGGTCGAATGCGTGGAGGCCGCGGAGTCGGCCGCCCCGCGCTTCGGCGCGACGCGGTTCATGACGATGCGGTACGAAGACCTGCGATCCGATCCCGGCCGCATGCTGGGCGACGCCCTGGAATTCGCCGGCCTGTCCACGCCCGCCACCGAATGCGACCTGATCGTCACCGCGGAAAGCAGGGGCGAGGGACCGCCCATCACGCTGCGCGGGGAGTTCGGCGATCGATCCCTCGTCGAACCGGAAGGCTTCGGCGATGGAAGCGGGCATCCGGCGCTCGGACGTCGGGATCTCCGACGGTGCCTTGCCATCGCGGGCCCCCTCGCATCCCGGTTCGGGCACGACCCGAAAGGCGGTGATCGTTGACGCGTCACCCCCGGTTCAGCGTGATCACGATCGTCCGTGACGGCGAGGTGCATCTCGCCGAGGCGGTGGAGAGCCTCCGGCACCAGTCCGTCGAGGACTGGGAACTCCACATCGTGGACGACGGCTCGAGCGACGGCACCCTCGAGATCGCGACCGACCTGGCCGACGGCGATCCCGGACGCATCCATCTCCACCGACATCCCGGCGGCGAGAATCGCGGCATGAGCGCGAGCCGGAATCTCGGGCTGCGGCATGCCGCCGGGGAGTTCGTGACGTGGCTGGACCACGACGACCGCTTCCTTCCTCGGAAACTCGAGGGGCTCCACGAGGCGATGGACCGCTCCCCGGAGGCGGTCGCGGTGATCGGCCCCTGCCGTCGCTGGTGGACGTGGTCCGCATCGGACATCGAGGACGAGGATCAGACGCTGCCGGCCCGGGTGCTCGACACCCTGCTTCCACCACCGGGCCTGCTTCCGGTGTTCCTGGAGAATCCCCGCGCAGTGCCGCTCGCCCCCCTGGTGCGCCGACGTCCGCTCGTGGCGATGGGCGGGCACGTGGAACGATTCCGGGGGATGTACGAGGACCAGGCCTTTCTCGCCCGCCTCATGTTCCGCCACCCCGTGTTCGTCATCCCCGAGGTCCTGCACCTCTACCGCCAGCACGAGTCGAGCTGCGTCGCGCAGACCCATCGATCCGGCCTCGAAGTCCAGACGCGGAGGCGTTTCCTGCACTGGCTCGCGATGGAGTTCGAGACCTGCGGCCCACGCGACGAGAAGCTCCGTCTCGAAATCGCCCGAGCGACCCGCGCCACCCGGTCATGGCGGTTCCGCCGTTGGCAGCGGATGCTGATCAACCTTCGTTCGAGGGACGTCGCTCGCTGATCGGATCGACCTCGAAGACCGACGACCACTCGCTGGACGCCAGCTCGCGACGGAGCGCATCGATGTTCCCCACCGCCCCCGCGAGGTCCTGACGCGTGTTCTTCACGACGGAGGATGCGAGCGGACGCCGCTCGACGCCGAGCAGCTCCTGCACCTTCGCGAACACCCCTTCGGGCTCGGCCAGGATGTCCGCGTACTCGATCTCGCAAGGAGTCACACCCGATGACGCGACGAAATCTTCGAGCCGCCGCACGTCATCACGACAACGGGTGAGTGCATCGACGAGTTCCTCGACGGTGACATCCGCTCCGCCCACCCGACGGTCGCTCCCACGCACGTTCCAGCGTCCGGTCTCGGCGTGGAGTCGCCGCGCATTGATCCTCGAGATCGCGAGCCGAAGCAGATCGCGGCGACGCATCAGAATGACGACCAGGTCCTGATCCGCGATGCAGGATCGCAGTAGATCGAGGTCCGCGACGTCCTTCAACTTGGTCTTGAACCCCACCGCGGACCTGTTCCGCCCGCCGGCGTACAGACGCTGGAGTTCGGACCGCTGCTCGGCGGAGGACCGCCCCACGAGAATCTCACCCTCCGCTCGAATGCGTGGATGCCGACACAGACCATCCACCAACCACGAACTCCCGGTCCTTCCGGGGAAGAGGATCAGGAACTTGGTTCCGACGGGTGTTCTTCTCAGCCAGGGAATCATCGACGAATCCTCGATTCAACTGTATCGTCGGACCCATGCCCCATGCGCCGACAACGCATTCCTGCGTTCCGACGCCGGAACCCAGACCGAGCCTCCACCGCCTCCTATCGGCACCATGGCGGGTCCTTCCGGATTTCCTCCTGATCGGCGCCCAGAAGTCCGGCACGACCGACCTCGACCGTCGGATCTCGCGATCGCCACACATTCTTCCGAGGGCGGCCAAGGAATGCCGGATTCTCGCCGGCCCCCGCCCGTCGAAGTCTCGCTGTCGAAGTCTTCAGGACACCGTCTTTCGCCGCGCCGGTCTCCGCCGTCGGCTCGGCGGCCGTTTTCGAGCCGGCGACGCGTGCCCCTACTACCTCTTTCATCCGCGAACCCCGAGGATCGCCCGCGATCTGCTGGGCCCGGATCTCGATCTCGTGGTACTGCTCCGGGATCCCGCCCTGCGGGCCTGGTCGCATCATCGACATGAACGAAGGCTCGGCGTCGAGACGCTCGACTTCGACGACGCGATCGAACAGGAACCGGCACGACTCGCCGGCGAGACGCAACGCCTTCTCGACGAGGCCGATGCCGTTTCGGGACTTCATGAGCACTTCTCGTACCTCGCCCGCGGCCGATACGCCGAGCAACTCGAACGGTGGTTCGAGGCCTTCGGGTCCGAACGGATGCTCGTGCTCTTCTCCGAAGACCACTTCGGGGACCCGGAAGGCACCAGCAACCGGGTGCTCGACTGGCTCGGGATCCCGCCGAATCCATCCGATGCCGCACCTCCGATCGCCAATCGTGGCGACGGCGAAGCTCCTCCGCCCGAGATGCTCCATCGCCTGCGAACCCACTTCGCACCCGAGAACGAACGCCTCGCCCGACTGCTGGGGCGAGCGGTTCCCTGGCCTGATTCCTGAGCCCGCGATCGACGCGACGCGGCCCACCATCAGGCGAACCGACCGCTCATCGAACCATCGCTCACGCCGGACGCCGCTTCGGTCCGAAGAATCCGAAACCCCGAAGCGGATCGACCATGACGCCAAGCGTTCGAAATCGACACCTCGTCCTTCCGTTCATCCTCGCGCTCCTCGGAGGCTGGCTTGCCCTGTGGCTCGCGTGGCATGGATGGCTTGAGGACGTGGTCGATTCGGCGGCGTCCGGCCGGGGTGGCTTCGAGGCGCTGGTCGACCTGATCGAACGGCGCCGCGCGGTGGATCCAGCGTGGGAGGCCCCGGAACACGCAGTCTGGGTGGGTCGGACCGTCATGACCCGGCTCGGCCTGCTGTGGATGCTCGTCGTGGCCGGCGCCCTGGGCTTCATCCATCGGGCGTCCCTGGCCCGTGGCGCGAAGGCCTTCTTCACCGAACCCGACGCCCCACTCAACCTCGCGGTCCTCCGAATCACCACCTTCGGAGCGTTGCTCGTGATTCCCGCGGGACGCGAGGAGTTTCTGGTGCATGCCGGGCTGCCCGAGGCGATGCTCTTCCCACCCTCGGGCATCGGTCCCCTCCTGACGAGCCTGATTCCCGAGCCGTTCACCGCCCACCTGATCCTCATCGCGTGGATCACGGCGACCGCGATGGCGATGCTCGGACTTCTGACCCGCCCCGCGACCATCGCGAGCTCGCTGCTCACGCTGTTCGTGCTGGGTATTCCACAACTCCACGGCAAGGTCAACCACGCGCACCACCTGGTGTGGTTCGCCCTCCTCCTCGCGAGTTCCCGCTGCGGCGACGTCCTCTCCCTCGACGCCTGGATTCGACGACGACGCCCGGCACCGCGCTCCGACCTGCGCTACGGACTTCCACTTCGATTCACATGGGTTCTTCTGGGGATGGTCTATCTCTTCCCCGGCGTCTGGAAACTCTGGACCGGCGGCGTGGACTGGATCTTCAGCGATCACCTGCGCCACCAGATCTGGCACCAGTGGACGACTCACGCGAACTGGACGCCCGTGCTGGATCCCACGGGACACCCGTGGCTCCTTCGACTCGGCGGCCTCGGCGTGGTCACCTTCGAGCTCACCTTCATCCTGTTGATGCTCAGTCGACCGACGCGGTTACTCGCATTGATTCTCGGGCTGCTCTTCCACCTCGCGAATCTCCTCACCCTGAACATCGGGTTCTTCTCACTCCTGGCGATCTATCCGTGCCTCGTCGACTGGCCTCGGCTGCTCTCGAGACTGGGCCTTCGATCGCCGAACCTCGGGATCCCCCGTGGAGCCGGCCCGTCGCCTCGAGGGGCGGTTCTCCCCGTCACGGTCGTCGGGGCGATCCTCCTCATCGGCAACGGGTGGTACGGGATCCGCGGCGACAACTACGGCTGGCCGTTCGCGTGCTATCCCAAGTTCGGATACCCGATCCGTGAACCGGTCCGCTCGATCATCGAGGTCGAGATCACCGCTCCGGACGGGGAACGAATGGTGGAATCGTTCGCCACCGGCAAGGGTCCGGTCCGCACCGCACGCTGGATCGGCATGGTCTCCCGAGTGCTCAAGCTCCCACCCGGGGATCGAAGGGACGCCGGCCTCCAGGCGCTGGCAGCGCTCGCGGTCGGAAACCGCCCTCCCGGAACGACGCTGCACTTCTCCCGAGCGGAATACTCCACCCGCCCGAGCGACCGCGGGGCATCGGCGATCCGCCGCGAACCCCTGGCGTCGGTGACGATTCTCGGAACGCCGACGGACCGCTAGGGCCCCGAGCAGAGATTCTCGGCGAGCTCGACGCAATCGAGATCCCAGACCACGTCGCAGCAGAACTGGTCGACATCGCAGACGGCGTCGCAACAGTCCAGATCGTCGCAGCTGGGCACCGGGGACGGCTCGAAGCAGTCGCCCGCGGCCGGGTCGCCACAAGGAGCGTTCTCACATCCCTCGATCAGCTCGAAACGACAGTCGCCCGTCACGGGATCGCAGAAGTCGTCGGTGCAGGGATTGCCGTCGTCGCAACGCACGCCCTCGCAAGGATCGGGGGAGCAACCCGGAATCGGAAGATTCGTGCATCCCCCGGTGATCGGATCGCACTCGTCGACCGTGCAGTCGTCCCCGTCGTCACAGGGATCACCGAAGCAGGGATCGGTGATGCAGCCGGGAAGCCTGAAATGGGTGCAGGCTCCGGTGACCGGGTGGCATCCCTCGAGCGTGCACTCGTCGTCGTCATCACAGTCGTCCGAATCGCACCCCGGGGGACAATCGCCCCAGCCGAGGAACAACAGCCCCAGATCGCCACCTCCGACGACGCCATCACCATCGAGGTCCGCGGGTCCGTCAACGCCCCAATCGAGGAACAACTGCCCGAGGTCGCCTCCCCCCACGACGCCGTCCCCGTCGAGATCGGCGGGGCACGACGCAGCCACCACGCAATCGTCGGGGATTCCATCGCCGTCCGCGTCGATCAGCAATCCGTCGCGAATGTCGCAGTCGTCGGGCAGGCCGTTCCCGTTGCAGTCGGCGCTGCTCCCGACCGGCCAGACGTCGAGCAACGCGTCGACGGGGATGACGCCCCGGATGATCCGCACCTCGTCGATCGCGCCGCGAAGTCGCTGATTGAACTGCCCCGAGCTGTTCGTGTGGGCACCGAGAATGAGATTCCCCTGCGAGGCGTAGCGGTCGACGTCGCTCCCTTCGTACTCGATGGTCTCGAACCGTCCATCGATTCCGAAGCGAACCGTCGCCGACCGGGCGTCGATCGCGGCGCTGACGTGATGCCATCCGGTGGCCTCGATCTCGAGATACGAGGTGACGCACCAGGTGTCGGCCCCGTCGCCGAACTGGAGCACCATCTCCCGGCCGCTCAGACCGGAAGGCTTTCCGTACCGCCGATCCACGCCTGTCGGCAGATTGCCTCCCTGGACCAGGAAGGCGTAGTCCATCCTCGAGCCCCCGGAATCCCCGGGCTTCCGCTGGACGAGGTACTGACGACGACCGGGGTCGCCCATGGCACCGAGCTCATCGAGTCGAACCCACGCCTCGATCGTGAAGCTTCCCCGACCCATGGCGAACCGCTGGTCGGGATCCCGCACTCGAACGAAGCCGGTGTCGCCGATCTCGAGCGATCCCCGGTTCACCGCCCCGAGAATCCCCGGCACCGCGTCGACCCCGACGTCGACGACCACGCCGGAATCCCCTTGCAGGTCGCCTTGCAGATCCGAGAAGCCGAGATTGGTCCCATCCTCCTCGAAACGCCAGTACCCCACCGCCGGGAAGAACGGGCCCGAACGATCGATCAGATCGCAGCGATCCGGACGGCCGTTGCCGTTGCAGTCGAGGCAACCGGGGTCGCCATCACAGGCGGCGATGTCCAACGCGTCTGCCACGCCGTTGCCATCGCAGTCCAGATCCTGCGCGCAGGTCACGCCTCGGAGATTCCACTCGGATGCGCCCAGGTCCACGGCCCCTCCGGGAAGCTCGGGACCGTCCGGAACCGAAGGGTCGTCCACGAACCGCGGGAGTCCGAAGTAGTCCAGCGGAATCGCTTCCGTGAGATCGCCGTCGAGATCGACGTCCGCCCGATCCGCTGGAACGAGCGTCGCGTCTCCAGCGTCGATTCCAAGCAGACACCCGGTGGCGCGGTAGTCCTCGTCTCCGGTGCCGCCGACTCGATCGGGCCCTCGGCGGTCGACGATTCCGGCCGGGCCGTCGAACCGGCCCGGAACCTCGCCCTCCCAGACCGAGACGTTCGCCCATCGCAGATCGCTGATCCAGGTCTCGTTGCGATTGGCGATGTCGGGCCAGCGGGCGGCATGATTCCCGCGAACGATGCTGTTGGCGACGAGGCCGGCGGGATTCACGCAGATTCCCCCGGCGGTCTCGTAGGACTCGTTGTCGACGATGGTGCAGTTCACCACCCGGTGATCGACCTCGTGAACATCGAGTGCGCCCCCACGCCAGTACGCGAAGTTGCCGGCGAAGACGCAATTGGCGACGACGACGTCGCCGCCTCGAATCCTCGCCCCGCCGCCGGCATCCGTACATCGGTTCTGGAAGAAGCCGGTGTTGACGATGTCGACCGGCAACCGGTCCGCCTCCAGTCCGCCGCCCACCCCGTTGCGCGCGATGTTGCGCGTGAATCGTGAACCGACGATCACGAGAGCGGTGCCCTGGTCGGCGTAGACCCCACCGCCGACCTCGGCGGCGTTGTCGGTGAAGATGCAATGACGAATCTCCGTCGGGATCCCCCCGGTCCTCAGGCCTCCACCGTCGCTGACGTCCGCGGTGTTGCGCTCGAACCGGCACCCCACGATCCGGAGGGAATCCCCTTGATCAGCATGAATGCCCCCGCCCTTCCCGTAGGCCCGGTTGTCGATGAAGTCGGCGAATTCGACGCTCGCCGCGGTGCACCGGATGTCGAGCCCTCCGCCATCCCCACCGGCGTCGTTGAAGGCGAATTCGGCGGTATCGAGCTCCAGGGTCGTCCCGCTGAACGCGAATCCGCCGCCACGCCCCCCACAAACGTTGGAATCGAAGACGCAACGCCGGATGATCGCGGTGCCGCTCTCGACGGACACGCCGCCGCCTGGGCCGGTCGTGACGTTGCCGATGAACGAGCAGTCCTCCAGCACGAGGTCGGTCTCCTTGGCGAGGATCCCGCCGCCCCCATCGTCTCCATAGTTGTCGCGGAACTCGGTCCGACGAATCACGATCGCCGGCGAATCGATGACGTACATGGCGCCACCCCGGTACCAGGAGGCCACGTTTCCCTCGAAGACACAGTCTTCGATCAGCGGCGACCCGCGACGGGCGTACAACCCGCCGCCGTCGAAGGCGGTCTCGTTGTCACGGATGATGCAGTTCCGGATGGTCGGCGAGGTCTCGTTGCAGAAGACCCCGCCGCCGTAGCAGAAGAAGAGGTCGCAGTTTCCAGTGCCGTTTCGGAGTTCGAACCCCTCGAGGACCGACGCCCGGCCCTCCCCATTGGCGAAGACCACCACGCTGTTGTCGTAGTTCGCCGCATCGAGCGTCGTCTTCTCGGGACCGTCGGTGCTGCGAACGGTGATCGCCTTCCCGGCG
>NYSY01000176.1 GCA_002683215.1 Planctomycetaceae bacterium | reverse complement strand
ACCGGACGAACCACGGCCGAATGCCGGCCGCACGCGACCGAGCGTTTCATCGACGTCGCGGAGCGCGGTGATTCGGAAGCCTATCTCTCGTGGGTCGAGGAGTTCGAGCAACCCGAGGCCGAACTCGTCTTCATCAACGTCCATCAGTGGTACCACGACCGGGATGAGATTCCCGATCCCGTCCTTCGTGGCATCCACGAGTACACCCACGTGTTCCAGAAGGGCTTCGCGACGATGCCGACCTGGATGATGGAGGGTGGCGCGGTGTTTTCCGAAGGCTGGGTCCCGTGGGTCGCCGGTCGGTGCGACTACGACTTCCTGGCGACGCGGATGGATCACCTCATGGACCGGGCCCTGACGGTCGACGATCCGGAACTCACCATCGCCGACATGGAGGACATCGACACCGCGCCCGCGAAGGTCCGGAAGCACTACCGGGAACTCGCGTACGACACCGGCGCGTGGGCAATCGTGTTCCTGATTCACCAATCGCCGACGCAAAGCGTCGCCGCGTTCCGTGACGATTTCCATCCGATGATCACCGAGCTCGGCTGGGAAGCGGCACTCACCCGCTACCTCGGCATCGAGGACAAGGCCGTGTTCTATCGTGCCTTCGATTCCTTCTTGAAGGCACCGCGGAAGACCCAGATGGTGGTGCTCCGCGAACTCCAGCCCTGAGGCTCAGGGCTGGTCGCCGGGGCACTCGCCCCAGGCCACGAGCAGCAGACCGACGTCGCTGCCGCCGGTCGTTCCGTCGCCGTCGAGGTCGCCCGCGGCCGTCTGCCACGCGGCGGCGAGGAGGCCGAGATCCGCGCCGTTGACCCGGCCGTCGCCGTTGAAATCAGCGGGACACGGCGGTGGAACAGCGCATCCATCGAAGAAGTCGCGGACGTACTCGCGTTGAACGGCGTTCATGCCGTGGCCGGCGTCACCGCGAAGGTGGACGACGCGGCCATCGAGGTAGTCGTAGACGAAGACGTTGCTGCGCCCGATCCGCTCGCCGGAACCGGATATCGGCTGACCTTCGTAACCCTGGCTTCGCGCGATCTGGAAGGCGGAGTCCCGCGCCTCCAGGAAGAAGAGACCGCCCGGCCCCGGTCCGCCGTCGTACCGGATGACCGGATCGTTGACGTTGCAGATTCCGAGATAGCGACGTCCCGGCACCGGCTCGACCTCCACGTCGTATCCGCAGAACGCGGCACTCGGCTGGGTCGTCCCGCCGGGGCGGAAGAACGCGTCGTCATGCCGCTGCGCGGTGACCAGCTGCGAGACCACCGCGGCGATCCGGTCGATCCCCGGATCGTCGTTCTCGAGCAGGATCCGGTTCGCGAGGGCCGAACCGTTGGAGGTGCCGAGGATCCGGATCCGGTTCGGGTCGACGTTGTCGAAGGTCTGGAGTCGATCGACGAGGTCCGCGATCATCTCGAGATCCGGGGCGTCGCTTCCCTCCCCGCAGATGTTCCAACTCGAGGCGTATCCCGACGGTGCGACGAGGGCGTGGCACGGGAGCAGCCCGATGAATCCGGGCAGCATGCCGGCGCCGTTGCCCCCGTTGCCGTGAAGCAGGATGCAGACCGGCAACCCGCTCGCCGGCGGCTCGCCGTTCGGCACGTGGATGGCCATGGGATATCGCCAGCCGTTCGGCTGCTGCGACCAGTCGAGCGTGATGTCGATGGAGGTGTCCGGGCTCAGGTCCTCGCCGGCCGCGTTGAGGCTGGAGACGACACCGAGGCAGGCGAGGGCGATGAGACGGGGCGTCGAGATCATGCCCCAAGGATACGGGATCGGTCCCCCCGAACCAGCGAAGGGGGCCGAAGATCGCCCGCCAGCGTCCGGGAACACCGGCATTCCTCGTCAGGACGTCGCGGCACCGTACTGCGCGCGATACGCCGAGATCCGCCCTCGATCGTCCGAACCGAGTCGCGCACCGAGATGATCGAGGATCTCATCGAGGTCGACGATCGACCGGGTCGGCATCGAGAACTCGTCGGCCAGTTCCGCCAACGCGGTTCGATCGGTGGTACCCCGCTCCATCCGGTTCACCGAGACGATGAGCCCCGCGAGCGTCACGTCGGCGGCGGTCCGAAGCACCGGCACGGTCTCTCGAATCGAGGTGCCGGCCGTGGTCACGTCCTCGACGATCAGGACCCGATCCCCATCCCGCAGCTTCCGCCCGACGATCACGCCACCCTCGCCGTGATCCTTGGCTTCCTTGCGGTTGAAGCAGAACTCGACGTCGCGTCCACGTTCCGCGAAGGCGGTGGCGACCGCGACCACCAGGGGGATCCCCTTGTACGCCGGACCGAACAGGACGTCGAACCCCTCGGGAAAAGACGCTTCGATCGCATCGGCGTAGGCACGCCCCAGGATCGCCATCTGCGAACCCGACCGATACAGACCGGTGTTCACGAAGTAAGGCGTCTTCCGGCCACTCTTCGTGGTGAAGTCGCCGAAGGTGAGGACGCCCGCCTCGAGCATGAAGTCGATGAATCGTCGTTGGAAGTCGTGCATGTCGGTCGGATGGTATCTGAACCGTGGTCCACCGAGGCCTTCCGTCAGGCCGTCGAATCGTGATCCACCCCGGTCGCCGGCTCCAACGCCTCCCCGCACGCCGAGGCACGCGACGGAGCGCTGTCGGCCTCGGACTCGGGCGTCGCGGTGGCCGAGGGATTATTCGGGGGTGACTTGGTCAGGGGGGACTTGGTCGGGGGCGTCTCGGTCACGGGCCGCTCGATCGCCCCATCGCCGGCACCGCGGTCGGCTTCGTTTCGGGCGTGCCTGGCGAAGGCCGCGGCGACGAGCTGCCGGGTGAACCCTTCGTGTCCCGCGGGATCGAGGGAGAGGCAGATGTCCGCGGCCCCGTAGTCCGCGGGCGGGTAGTAGATCCCGCAGTTCGCGTTGATCTCCAGCATGTAGGGCGTGCCGTCCTTCGAGACCCGGAGGTCGCATCGGCCGAAACTCGCGGCCTTCAGGGCGACGAAGAATCGTGCGCATTCGTCGCGAAGCCGGGCTGCGAGGACGGGATCCTCGACCGGGAACGACTTCAGGCCCTCGTAGATCACCCACTTCACGTCGGCATGCTTGAACTCCTCGCCCTTCGGAAACTGGTACTGCGCGGGCGTGTAGGTGATCGGCCGTTCGGGATCCTCGGGATTCTCGGCCACCAGCACCGTGCACTCGATCCCGTCGATGTACTCCTCGATCAGGGCGGCACCGTGGCGGGACATGATCTTCTTCGCCTGGATGCGAAGCCCCGCCGGCGTACGGACCCGCGAGCGGCGGCTGAGATCGACGCTCGCGTAGCTGCTGTAGTGCTTCACGAAGAGCGGGAACCGGAGCGTCTCCGCGGCTCGCTCCACGTCCTCGGGCGTCGAGGCCACGACGTAGGCCGGGGTCGCGATGCCGAGCGCCGCGCACGCTTCCTTCATCTCGACCCGGGTCGGTTCGTAGCATTCGGACGTCGCGCCGGCGAAGGGCACCCCGTGCTTCTCCAGCGTCTCGATGACCTCGATGCCCGGAATGTTCTGATCCGCGGCCCCGTCACAGAGATTGAAGAAGAGATCGAATCCCCGCTTGATGAGACGTTCGACCTGACGGACCGATCCCTTCTTCCCCTTCAGCGTCGCCACATGCCATTCCGCCTCGGGCATGAAGGGACGTGGATCGCACGGCCAGTCGTCCTCGGGGAAGGGATCCGCGTCGAGGTTCTGGGTCGTGAGAAGACAGATTCGCAATGGTGAATCATTCGGTACCGGCACGGTTTGAATGCTATCACAAGCCGATGCGAATCCCGATCGATGATGACCCGCACCCCGTGCATGCCCGGCCCGGGTCCATGCCCCACCGCACGCCTTGCGCGGGTTTCGCCTCATCGAAGTCGCGATCCCGAACGACGTTCCGTCGACGTGAAGCGCTCGGTACGACGATGGCGAAGGTCCGGTGGCGTCGATTCACCATGGCACGATTGAAAACGCCGGCATCGGGTCCCCGTGGAGAGAAGACGTCGACGCCGCGCAATCCGGCCTCCCCCCCGCTCGCCACTCGCGCATGATCCAAGTCGGGCGTCGCGAGAGCCATCCGGTCCGACGACACGATCCACGCGGATCAGGAATCGCCCATGTACACCAAACAGACCGAAACGGCGATCGCGGCGGCTTCTCGACTGGCCGAGGTGTACGACGGTGGAAACACCCGTCTTTCGGTCACCGAGATCGCCGAATCCCGCGGACTCCAGCGACCATTCCTCGCGAAGATCCTCACGGCCCTCTCGCAGGCGGGCATCGTCGGAGGCACCCCGGGACCGGGCGGTGGATTCTCGCTCGCCAAGCCACCCGTGGAGATCCGGATCCACGACATCTACCGCCTGTTCGAAACGGAGGCCGTCACGCACGCCTGCCCTTTCGGCCGTGGGACGTGTGGCCGAGGCGATCCCTGCCCGCTGCATTCCGAACTGGTCGAAGTCCAGGATGCGTTCGATCGACTCCTGCACGACACCACGTTGGAACGATTCGAGGGGGTGGAACCGACGCGGGCCGAGCCGGCCGGCGATGATCGACCGAGCGTCTTCAGCCGACGCCGATCGTTTCGCGCAAGCACGAAACGCGCGAAGCCCTGAACGCCGATCCGCCGCCGCCATGACTTGCTCACGCCCCGCCGCCTCCGCACGCCGGCATCGTCGCGCCCGTCCGGCTCACATCCAGATCGCGACCAGCGCCATCACGGCCGCGCCGACGAACGCACAGACGTATCGACCGTGACGATCGGTCTCGACCGGGAAGAACTCCTCCCGGACGATGTCGAGTGACGCGATGTAGATGAACGTCCCCGCCGCGATCGCCTTGAACCAGGCGGTCACGACGTGCATGCTTCCCGCATCGAACGCCAGATCCGCGAACAGCCCGAGCACGACGCCGGTGCTCGTGGAGCAGGCGAAGAAGAGCAGCGCCGGCAACGCGCGACGAACGGGGATGCCGGACCTCTGGAAGGTGGTTCCGAGGGCGAAGCCCGCGGACCCCTTGTGGGCGAGGATCGCGATCAGCAGCACCAGAAAGGACGACTGCGCCTCATCGGTTCCCAGGGCCACGCCGGCGATGAGCGAATGGATGGAAAGCGTGACCAGAAGCAGATAGGGCGTCGCGGTGGATGCGGACGTCGCGTCGACGAATGCATCGGCCTCCGGATCGCCGGTCGACACCCCTTCCACCGAATGGGCTCTCGGCACGACCCGTTCGACCGCGAGGACCAGCAGGAACGCCGCGGTCGCGATCGCGTAGGCGATCGGATAGTCGAGATCGGGGTAGATCGCCGCGAAGTCGCCGACCGAATCGCCGAGCAGGTGGATGAGGCCCGCCGCCAGCAGGACGCCGCCCGCGAAGGCGTTGCCCCTCGACATCGCACGGGGCGAGACCCGGGTCTGCATCACCAGCGGCAACAGCGCCCCCCCACCGCCCACGATGAAGATCACGATGATCGCGATGATCTGGATGGTGGTCACGAATCAGACTCCGAAGCGGGTGCGTGAGAGGTGGGCACCGGTTCTCACCGAACCGGATCGCCGCGACGGTAGGCTATCGCCCTGGTCGCGGTTGACGCAACGGACGCGACCTTCGAAAGAACAGACCCGTCCACGAAGACGAGGGAGTCCCGACCCATGAAGATCACTCGAATCCTCGTCCACCAGGTCGACCTCCCACTTCACGAAGGCCGGTACAGCTGGTCGGGCGGCAAGTCGGTCGACGTCTTCGATGCGACGATCGTCCGCATCGAGACCGACACCGGACTGGTGGGCGTCGGCGAAGTGACCCCGCTCGGTCCCGTCTATCTCCCGTCCTACGCGACCGGTGCCCGAACCGGCATCGCCGAGGTGGCGCCGGCGTTGATCGGCCTCGATCCCCGGGAGACCGACGTGGTCGGCCGGGCGATGGACGACCGCCTCAAGGGGCATCCCTACGTGAAGAGCGCCATCGACATGGCCTGCTGGGACCTGCTCGGCAAAGCCGCGGGCCTCCCCCTCGTTACCCTGCTCGGCGGTCGCAACGGGGACGACTTCGTGCTCTATCGGGCGATCTCGAAGCGTGACCCGGCGGAGATGGCCACCAACCTCCGGGAATACCGGGAGGAGGGTTACCGCCGCTTCCAGCTGAAGGTCGGCAGCGACGTCGAAACGGACATCGCCCGGATCCACGCCTGCGCCGACGTCGTCGAGCCGGGGGACATCCTGATCGCCGATGCGAACACCGGCTGGCTGCCGCACGAAGCGGCCCGGGTGGTCCGGGCCGTCGCGGATCGGGACGTCTACATCGAACAACCGTGCCGGACCTACGAGGAGTGTCGCTCGATCCGACGCCGGACGAGCCACCCCTTCGTGATGGACGAATCGATCGAGGACCTCGACAGCCTGGTCCGGGCGCTTCGGGACGACGCCATGGACGTGGTGAACATCAAGATCGGGAAGTTCGGCGGGCTCACCAAGGCCCGACAGGCCCGGGATCTCTGCGCCGCACGCGGGATCGCGATGACCATCGAGGACGCCTGGGGAAGCGACATCGTCACCGCGGCGATCGCCCATCTCGCCCACAGCACGCCGACCGATCTCCTCTTCACGGCGACGGACTTCAATTCCTACGTGACCGTCTCGACCGCTGAGGGGGCGCCGCAGCGGCGGGACGGCCGGATGGCCGCACCGACCGGCCCCGGGCTGGGGATCGAACCCCGGCTGGAGGTTCTGGGTGACCCGGTGATCGACATCGATCGTTGAGCCGGAGCAGGTGACGGCGCTCACCCCCGCGATCGATCCAAGGAAGGCCTTCACCCGGCGATTCCGGCGGGAACGCGCTAAGGTGTCCACATGTCTGGATTCACCACCGTGCTTTCGCCCGCCAAGACCCTCGAGATGGAGCCGCCCGCGATCCCGGGGGGACTCGATCCGACCGCCCCGCGGTTCGCGGCGCAGACCCGGCAGCTCGCCGAGACCCTCGCCGGTCAGTCACCGGCAACGCTCGAGAAGTTGATGTCGATCTCGGCGACCCTCGCCACCTTGAACCACGATCGATGGCAGGCCTTCAACACACGGGCAAATCCGCGAGGCCCGGCCGCGTTGTGCTTTCGAGGCGACGTGTACCAGGGCCTCGAGGCCTGGACGATGAAGAAGACGTCGCTGGCCTGGGCGCAGGATCACGTCCGCATCCTGAGCGGTCTCTACGGACTCTTGCGTCCGCTCGACCGGATCCAACCGTATCGCCTCGAGATGGGGACCCGGCTGAAGACCGAAGCCGCCTCGAATCTCTATGAGTTCTGGGGCGACCGGATCGGCAAGGCGTTGAAGAAGGACATGGCCGACAACGGCTCCGAGACCCTCGTCAACCTCGCCAGCGACGAGTACGCGAAGGCCGCCCGGCTCGAGACGCTCGGCGTTCCGGTCATCTCGACGAAGTTCCTCCAACTCGACGGCGGCAAGGCGAAGTTCATGT
>NYSY01000175.1 GCA_002683215.1 Planctomycetaceae bacterium | reverse complement strand
GGTGGTCGAGGAGGTCATGCACGACCGGGCCGACTACGGCCTGGTCCCCTACGAGAACTCGATCGGCGGCTCGATCACCGAGACCCTCGACGCGATCGCGGAGCTCGACGCGCCGGTCTGCGCGGAGTCCATGGTCGCGATCGACCAGTCGTTGATGGCGAACTGCCCGCCCGAGGAGATCCACGCGGTCGCCAGCAAGCCGGAGGCCCTCTCGCAGTGCGGGAAGTTCCTCGCCGCGAACCTTCCGCACGCGGAGATCATCGAGACCACCAGCACGTCGGCCGCGGTGGTCCGCGCCGCCGCGGCGCCCGGGACCGCCGCGATCGGATGCCGGCTCGGCGGCGAGATCCACGGCGTGAAGGTGGTCTTCGATCGGATCCAGGACCGACGGGAGAACATCACCCGCTTCCTGATCATCGGACGGCAGACCCCGGGCCCGACCGGCAACGACCGGACCACCGTCCAGTTCCAGACCATGAACCGGCCGGGGGCGCTGGTCGACGTGCTCGCCTCCTTCCGCGACGCGGGCGTGAATCTCACGCACATCGACAAGCGGCCGTCCCGGATGGACAACTGGCAGTACACGTTCTTCATCGACCTCGAGGGGCACCAGGCGGATCCCGCGGTCGCCGCGGCGCTGGAGGACGCTCGCGCACACTGCGCCAGCCTCCACGTGCGCGGTTCCTATCCGAGATCCACCCGGGTCCTCTGAGGCCGTGCCGGCGCCCAGCGCGTATCCTCGTCCGCATGGACCACTTCGAACATCGTGACGCCCGACTCCACGCCGAAGACGTCGACGTCCGGGAGATCGCCGACGCCGTCGGCACCCCAGCCTTCATCTACTCGGCCGCGACGCTGCGCACGCACTTCGAGCGTTTCCGGGACGCGTTCGCCCCGATCGATCCCCTGATCTGCTTCGCGGTCAAGAGCAACGCCAACCTCGCGGTGCTCCGGCTCCTCGGCGAACTCGGCTCGGGGATGGACGTGGTGAGCGGCGGCGAACTCCACCGGGCCCTCGAAGCAGGAATCCCGGCGGAACGCTGCGTGTTCGCCGGGGTGGGCAAGACCGAGCTCGAACTCGAGGCGGCGCTCCGGGCGGGCGTGGGATCGATCAACGTGGAAAGCGAGCAGGAGCTCGAGGTCCTCGCCTCGGTCGCCCGCCGACTCGGGGTGGTCGCCCCCGTCTCGATCCGCGTGAACCCCGACGTCGATCCGCACACCCACCACCACACCACCACCGGTACGCGGGAGACGAAGTTCGGCATCGACGCCGAACGCGTTCCGGCGGTGTTCGAGACCGCCCGGCGCGAACCGGCGTTGGACGCGCACGGACTTCACGTCCATCTCGGGTCGCCGATCTACGACACCGCCCCCTACGTCGAGGGAATCGGCCGCCTGCTGGAACTCGCCGACCGGATCGAAGGCGAGGGATCACCGATCACCCGTCTCGACATCGGCGGCGGATTCGCCGCGGACTACGAGACCGGTCGTGCCCCCGACGCCGCGGCCTACGCCGACGCGATCGTGCCGTTGCTGCGGGACCGCGTGGCCCGCGGACTTCGAGTGGTGATCGAGCCCGGTCGCGCGATCGCGGCGAACGCCGGCATCCTCCTGCTCCGGGTCGTCGCGCGAAAGACCTCCGGACGCAAGACCTTCCTGGTCTGCGACGGCGGCATGAACGCCCTGCTGCGGCCGAGCCACTACGACGCGTTCCACTTCGCGTGGCCGGTCGCCCCGCCCGCCTCGCAGGTACCGCTTCGCCGGACCGAACGACCGGATGTTCCCGATCTCGAACAGGTCGACGTGGTGGGCCCGATCTGCGAGACCGGCGACTTCCTCGCCCGGGATCGCTGGCTGCCCCGACTCGAACGCGGCGACCTCCTCGCGGTGTACGCGACCGGGGCCTACGGCATGACGATGGCGAGCCGCTACAACGCGATGCCGCTTCCCGCCGAGATCCTCGTCGACGGCGACGCCCATCGCGTCATCCGGCGTCGGGAGACGTTCGAGGATCTCATCAGCCACGAGCGCTGAGTCGCGTCGGCCGCGGAATCACCCACCCTTGCCGGCGGCGCGGGCCCTCGCCGAGACCGTTTCGAATTCCACGGCGGGTGAAGATATGGGCGCCTTGTGTCCGTTCCGTGTGCGTAACGCCTTGCCTTGGTTTGTCCTTCACTCGAATCACGGTGCAAATCCCTCCGATTCGCAGATCCCGGTCAAGTCGTCGTCCCCGACTTCCGATGCCGGCAGGTACGTACCCATTTGGGAGCGTTGTTTGCGCGCTCCGATTCACCACGCAACGGATCGATCCCATGAACGACCGCGCCCGCAGCCTCATCGCACTCCGAATCCGCGGAGTTCTTCTCGCGTTGTCGGCGTGCCTCGTCACCACGCCCGCCGCCGCGAAGGACGACCCGTCGCTGCAGGCGATCGCGACCGCGAGACTCGACGCGCTACGGGGCGAACTCCGCGCTGCGCAGGACCTCGACGTCATGGTGTCCGCGAGCGTGCATGCCGACGACGGCTCGCTGACCGCGCCGCCACGGCGCTCGAGCTTCGCGTTCTCGCGACCAGGCGACGACGTGCCGTTCCGTTTCAGCATCCATTCCTGGAGCGGACCGGGCGGCGGAAGCGACCTCGTCTGCGACGGCACCGGCCTCGTCGTCGGTGATCCCCTGCTCCGCCGCTACGAGCTGCGCCCGGCACCTGCCGCGCCGGGCGACGTCCTCGCCGACGGCGACCTCGCCCCGCGCCTCGGCCTCGGCCCTGCATTCGTCCTTGCCGCGCTCGGCACCGGGATCCTCGACGACCTCATCGTCACCGACGACATCACGCCGTGCACCGTCGCCGGCGGCCAGGCGCTCGCGGTCCGGTGCCGCACCTCCGATGCACCGGACGCGCCCGCCCTCGAACTGACGATTCCTCGCGACGGCGCGGCGATCCTGCACGGGGTCACCATGCCGGTCGACGAGAAGCACACCGTCGCCCTGGTCTTCACCGACTGGAAGCGGAATGCCGGCGCCGATCGAGCCGACCGTGGAAACCGGTTCTCGATGACCCCGCCCCCGAGCTGGGAACGAACCGACTCGCTGCGTGCGGGCGCCTCCGACGAAGCGTCGCGGGCGCCGATCCACGCGCTGGTCGGACGACGGGCCCCGCGTCTCACCATGCGGAACGCGGACGGCGACGCCGTCGACCCGTTCACCGACATGGTCGTTCCGGTGGCCATCCTCTTCACGGGCGACGACGCCCTGAACGATCGCGCCGCCCGTGACTTCGCCTCGGTGATCGGCACGGAGACCCGGATCCGCGGCTATCGCGTGCAGGTCGTCGATGATGCATCGAACGGCCCGGGCCTCGATCGTGATCTCGCGGTCGAAGCGGCCCGGTGCGCCGCCGCGTGGCGACTCAGCGGACTTCCCACGCTGGTGATCGTGACGCCCGACGGCCGGATTCGGGCGGCGCAGGTCGGCCACCCCGGCCGCGACGTCTGGGCCGCGCGCCTCGATCCGCTCCTGGATCGACTCGCGACGGTTCCCACGGCCGCGGACTGACGACCGGCCCGTTCTAGAAGATGACGCGCACCGCGACCTGGAGCAGCACGCCCGCCATCGCCCCGGCGATGAGATCGTCGACCAGGATCCCCGCGCCGCCACCGAGTCGCTGCAGACCGTTCGCGGGCGGCGGTTTCAGGATGTCGAAGATCCGGAAGAGCAGGAAGCCGGCGACCGCCAGCCCGAGATTGAACAAGAGCGGCGACATGTCCGGCCCGAGGACGGGCGTGCCCGCCCAACCTTCGGTCACCGCCCACGGAAGGGCGAGCAGCGTCACGGCCTGACCGGCGACCTCGTCGGCGACCACCTGGCCGGGATCCTTCTTTCCGGTCGCGCGTTCCGCGGCCTCGCCGAATCGCAGGCAGGCGACGCAGCCGATCGCGAGCAGCAACAACATCGCGACGTCGATCTGCCAGCCCGGAACGCTCGCGGCGGCGAGTCCCGCGGCCACGACCGCGGGCGGCAGGGATCCCCACGTTCCGCTCGCGGGCCGGAGAAAACCGAGCCCGCACGACGTCACCGCCATCGCGGGCACGAAGCCCATCGAACGGATCACCTCGGCGGGCGACGGGCGACGGGGAACGTCCTTCATGAATCCGTCTCCTGGTCAGCGGGGTCGGGATCGAGCGTGTCCTGCGGGGCCTGGTCCGCCACGTCGTTGCCGCCGAGCACGAGTCGAGCCCGCACGAGGTACGGCCAGGCCGACCAGACCGTCACCACGATCGTCGCCCAGACGAGGAGGTCACGGGCACCGATCCAGAGGGCCGACTCCAACGCGAAGGGGTTCACCGCGACGAAGAGGGCGAACGGCGCGGTGACGGACTGGAGCACCATCTTCCACTTGCCGGAGGACCCGGCGGAGAAGTCGATGCCGAGTCCTTCGAACACCCCGCGAATGCTGGTGACCAGCAACTCGCGGGCGAGAATGATCGCGACCATCCAGGGGCGAACGCCGGTGGTCATCTGGATCCGCCCCGATTCGTCGAACGGCACGAAGAGATAGATCCCCTCGTATTTCGGCTCCACGAGCAGGAATGCGGGCGACGCGAGGAAGATGAACGCCCCGATCACCAGCAGCTTGTCACCGAACGGATCCATGACCCGGCCGAACACGCTCACCACGCCCCACCGCCGAGCGAGGAGACCGTCGACGAAATCGGTGATCGCGGCGACCGCGAAGACCACCACGGCCACGTTTCCCCAGATCTGACGCGTCTCGAGCACGTATCCACCCGACTGATCGGGCCACAACGCGATCGCGACGATCGCGAAGAAGCAGCCGGCGAGGATCACCCGGGCCACCGTGAGCAGGTTCGGAATTCGGCGTCGCATCGAGTCCGACATGGCCGCACGGTAGCGAGGTCCGCGTCGGGCCGCCCATCCGGACACCCAGGCCCGACCCCACCTCCGAGGCGGAAAAGCCGGTTTCCAGCCTTCGATTCGGTTGCGACCCGGGACCCCCGCCCGTATTCTTCGGACCTTCCAGTGACCTCGGGGACGTCACCCCGGCCTTCGTCGGCCGGACCCCGCCCGATCACCCCCCGGCCCGGTCGAAGGACTCGACCGCCCCCGCACGCACCCGACGGATTCCGACCGGCATGACGCCATCCATCCTCTACATCGCGTGCGTGATCGGGGCGATCGGCCTGCATCTCATCATGAGGCCGCATCGGCAGACGACCCGGATCATCGGCGCGATCGCCGGCGCCGGCGCGGTGGCCTTCATCATGGTGAAGGTCCTGCAGGGGCTTGCGGCGGATGCCCCCACCCCGATCCTCGAAGTGATCTTCGGCCTCGCCGCGATCACCGGTGCAGTCCGGATGGTGACCCACCCCCGCCCCGTCTTCGCCGCGATCTACTTCGTGCTGGTCGTCGTCAGTTCAGCGGGCATGTTCCTGCTGCTCGACGCGGAATTCATGGCCTTTTCGCTGATCATCGTCTACGCCGGCGCCATCCTGATCACCTATCTCTTCGTCCTGATGCTCGCCCAGGACGCGACTTCGACCGCGGGCGAGGCGCTCTACGACCGACTGCCCCGCGAGCCGATCGCCGCGCTGGTGGTCGGTTTCGTCCTCCTCGCGGGCCTCAGTGACGCGTTCCTGCTCGTCGACGGCGGGGTCCGCCCCGACGCGCCGGGCATGACGCCCCCGCTCGCGTCGGTGGAAGCGGAACGCTGGGCGGTGCTCGACGGCCTCCCGCGGCAACTCGACGAGACCGTCGAGTCGGCCCTTGCGACCGAGGACGAGGGCGGCCAGACCCCGGAATTCACCATCGAACGCGACGGTGACGGCCGGGCCATCCGCCTGGCGGACGGGGTCGCCACCGTCGATGTCCGGATCGGCGACGACACCCGCACCGTGAAGCTCCCGATCTCCGCCCTCCCGACCAACACCCAGCTCGTGGGCTGGGCCCTCGTGGCGGTCTTCCCGGTCAGCCTCGAGATCGCCGGCGTCATCCTCCTGATGGCGATGTTCGGGGCGGTGGTGCTGGCCCGACGCCAGATCGACCTGAGCGAAGACGAGGTCCGCGTGGCCGCGGGCCTCCAGCCGCTCCTCGAGGACGAGGATTCGGAATTCGCGGGAGGTGGGTCTTGAACGAGACCGTCGTCAACCTCGCCCAGTCCGACGCCGCGACGACCATGCTCCCGGTCGCGACCGGAACGGTCCAGATCGTCCTGCTGACCAGCGCGGTGATGTTCGCGGTCGGCATGGTCGGGTTCCTCACCCGCCGGAACATGATTCTCATGTTCCTCTGCACCGAACTGATGTTCCAGGCCTCCGCGATCGCGATGATCGCGTTCGGCCGGATGCACCTGAACCCCGAGGGCCAGGTCTTCGTGATCTTCATCCTGACCGTCGCCGCCGCGGAAGCCGCGCTGGCGCTCGGTCTCGTGGTTCTCCTCTACCGACGCAAGCCGACGCTTGACGCCGAAGCCTGGGCGGAGCTCAAGGAATGCTGAGTTCCGTCGCACACACCGCGTTCGCGACCCTCGCCGCGGCCGGCGGCGACGGGGGCCACGGATATCCCGCGGGTGAACCCTTCGGTTTCCAGCACGCCATTCCGCCGGTGGTCGACGAGCAGTCCTTCGCCCTCGCGGCGTGGATGATCTGGCTCCCGGTCATCAGTGCGATCCTCTGCGGCATCTACGCCGCCCTCGGCGTGAAGAGCCGCCTTCCCGCCTGGACGACGGTGGGCGCCCTCGCGGGCTCGTTCGTGATCGCCGTGATCACCGTCTCGAAGCTCGACTTCACGCGGCCGGTGGTGGTGCACCTCTTCGACTGGATCGACCTCTCCTGGTCGAGCGGTTCGGGGGAGGCGGGTGACCGCTGGCACGGGCTGCGGGCGAACTTCGCGCTGTATCTCGACGGCCTCTCCGCGTACTGGATTCTCTTCGTCACCTTCCTGGGCACGATGATCGCGTTCTACGCGAGCGAGTACATGGAGGAGGACAAGGGCACCGGCTACTGCCGGTTCTTCGCCGGCGTCAGCATCTTCCTGTTCGCGATGACCGCCCTGGTGCTCGGCGAGAACCTCGTCCTGCTCTACCTCGGCTGGGAAGGCGTCGGTCTCGCCAGCTACCTGCTCATCGGCTACTACTACAAGAAGCCCGAAGCGGTGGCGGCGGCCAAGAAGGCCTTCATCATGAACCGGATCGGCGACCTGGGCCTCGCGCTCGGCGTCTACCTGATCTGGCTCGAGTACGGCAGCCTCGACTACGCCACCCTGTTCGTCGCCCTCGAAGCCGGCGACGCCGGTGCCGGCCAGTACGGCGGATGGGCCGCGACGCTCATTCCCTGGTGCCTCATGCTCGGTGCCTTCGGCAAATCCGCCCAGCTTCCGCTCTACGTCTGGCTGCCGGACGCCATGGAAGGCCCGACCCCGGTCTCCGCCCTCATCCACGCCGCGACGATGGTCACCGCCGGGATCTACCTGATCGCCCGGATGATGCCTTTCTTCCTGATGAACAAGGCCGACGGGGGCCACGCCCTCGAGGCGGTCGCGTGGATCGGCGGTCTGACCGCCCTGCTCGCGGCGACGATCGGCATGGCCCAGTACGACATCAAACGGGTCATGGCGTATTCGACGGTCTCGCAGCTGGGCTACATGTTCATGGGCCTCGGCGTGCTGACCAGTTTCGGCGCCTGCTACCACGTGCTCACCCACGCCTTCTTCAAGGCCCTGCTGTTCCTCTGCTGCGGTGCGGTGATGCACGGCTTCGGCGGCCAGCTCGACCTTCGCAAGCTCGGCGGACTGCGTCGCGTCAAGGGATGGAAGGTCGTCAGCTGAACGATACTGATCGGCAGCCTGTGGCTC
>NYSY01000174.1 GCA_002683215.1 Planctomycetaceae bacterium | reverse complement strand
GGCCTGCCCGAGATTGAAGAGCATGCGGCGCTGCTTCGCGTCGCCCATCTCGAGGAGCCGCTTCGACTTGTTGAATCGAACGTTGGAGATCGACCGGGTCGGGACGTCCACGAACGGATCCGCCAGTTTGAGGCTCTGCTTCACCACCGAGGCGCCGAGCGTCTCGATGCGATCGACGGTGCGGGCGTCGATCTTCGCCTTGGCCTCGGGATCCGGGGCCCCGGAGACCTTGCGTCGCTTCTTCGTGGTGCCCAGCGACGAGCTTCCCGCCTTCGCGGAGGACTTCCGGGGGGACTTCGCCGAAGTCTTCTTGACCTTCTTCCGGGAGACCGGCTTCTTCGAATCACCTGCTGGCTTGGTTGCCATGAGTCGCGAATTCCTTTTCTGGCTCAACCGTCCGACTTGCGACGTCCCGCCGACGTCGTGCCCGCACGCTTCTTCTTGGTGGTCTTTCGACCGCTCTTCTTGACGATCTTGCCGCGCGACTTCTTGGGCGGGGAGAGATCCGCGAAGAGTGAATCGCCACTTTCCGAGGTTCCGCCCTCGTCGTCGCCTCCGGCGGCGCCGGGAGGCTCGAGAATGATCACCGAGTCGTCCGCCGCGAGACGACCTCCGTCGTCGACGATCCGGCCCTCGTCGTCGAGCTGCTGGTCCGCTTCCGCGGTCTTGCGTGCCGCGATCAACTCCAGGGCGTCACGGATCTCCACCGCGTCGGACCCGGTGATTCGCTCGCACGCCATCGAGATCTCGCCGATGTACCTGGCGAACACGTTGCGGCGTTCGGATTCGCGTCGCATCTTCTGGCGTCGGCGGAGATAGGTGCCCAGCTTTCGACCGCATTCCTGCAGCGCCAGACGCATCTCCTTGCGGATCTCGTCGTAATCGGCGATCGCTTCCTTCGACTCGCTGGTGAACGGCACCCAGGTGCTCGCCATGTGGATCATCACCACCACCGGTCCGGAAGGCAGACTCCCCCGAGCCTGCTGCAACCCGTAGTTGCGCCATCCGGCTTCGACCACGGCCTTGAACGAGCAGCATGCGGACTGCTGGTAGAGCAGTGGAACCCGGTTCGCGAATCGAATGACCCTTCCCAGCTCATCTCCGGGAAGGTCACCGCCGTAGGCGATCCCCACCTCGATCTGAAAGGGATTGCCCCGGTACACCGCCGCCGGACGACTGCTGGCCGCGAAGAACTCGGCCTTGACCTCCTTGAGGAGCCCGGCCAGCATCGCCTTGGTCCCGATCGGCACCAGACAATCCGTGGGCGGCGCCATGATCCTGACCGACTGGATCGCCTTGTAGAGCCCCTCCGCTTCGGCGTGCCCGATCTGCTTGATCCAGGTCCGGTCGGTGAGATCGGCCTGGCCACAGATCTCCTTCGCCACCCGTGGTCCCACCCGGCAGAACTCGTCCTTGAAGAACGCACCGAGCTGGGTCTTCTCGGTCCGCTCGAGCATCTGGATGAGCGTGCCGAGTTCGATCCCCTTGGGGTGAGGCTTGATCTCCTTCGCTTCGGGCGGAAGCTCGTCGACCGCCCGGGGAAACTCGGTGGTCTCGTTTGATGGATTCACATAGGTGAATCGCGCATGCGGATTCGCGATCGCGGTCTGCTCGAGATACTCGTCGACCGACGCTCGCCCCTTCTGATATCGCCCCTCGAGTTCGATCGTCACCTGGGTGCCGTGACCATCCTCGAAGAGCCGATCGTCCTCGGGGTGCTCGGTCTCGCTGATGACTTCAGCACGATTGCGAGCGGTATCCATCTTGAGGACGACCTCGTGGGCCGGACGTCTTCGAGCGGTCTTCGAGATGATCAGAACCGGCTGGCCGGTCGTCATCAACCCGTACATTCCCGCGGCCGAGATGCCGATCCCCTGCTGTCCCCGGCTCATCTTCATTCGATGGAACTTCGAGCCGTAGAGGAGCTTGCCGAAGATGTTCTCGATCTGCTTGCGGACGATTCCCGGACCGTTGTCCCGAATCGTGACCTTGAACCGGGTCTCCTCGAGTTGGAGGAGCTCGACGGCGATGTCGGGAAGGATGCCGCCCTCTTCACACGCGTCGAGGGCGTTGTCGACCGCCTCCTTCACCGTGGTGAGCAGCGCCTTCCGCGGGTTGTCGAAACCCAGGAGATGGCGGTTCTTGGCGAAGAATTCGCTGACCGAGATCTCGCGTTGCCGGGAGGCCATCTGCTCGGCGGTGGCCCGGCCTCGGGTTCCCTTCGCGGGCGACTTCTTCGGAGATCCAGGTGGGGTCACGGTGGTGGGCATTCCATTGCTCTCGAGGCGACACGGGACGGCGCCCGGGCGATCGTGCTCCGCTCGCCGAACGGACGGCTCGCACGGAGGGGTGGACGGCTTCCTGCCGCTCCTCTCGGAAACTACCGCATTCCGGCGGCCCCGTGGCGATTCAAGACGAGTTTCCCCCCACGATCGTCGGTCGATCCGCTATCTTTTCCGACCTTCCGCGGCCGTGCCGCGATTCAGCCGAACACCGTCCGGATCGGCACCACCCAGTCCTCATTCAGTGGAGAGACCATGGAAACCACCCTCATCATCCTGAAGCCCGACGCCGTCCAGCGGGGCCTCATGGGTCGGATCATCAGCCGCTTCGAGGACAAGGGCCTCCAGGTCGTCGGCGCGAAGTTCACGAAGATCAGCGACGAACTCGCCGCGACCCACTACGCGGACCACCGCGAAAAGCCCTTCTACCCCGGCCTCGTCGGATTCATGACCTCTTCCCCGGTCCTCGTGCTGGCCCTCCGCGGCAATGGTGCGATCGCCGTCTGCCGCTCGATGATGGGCGCGACCTTCGGGTTCAAGGCCGATGCAGGCACGATCCGAGGGGATTTCGGAGTCTCGAGCTCCTTCAACCTCATTCACGGCAGTGACAGCCCGGAAGCGGCGTCACGGGAGCTGGGCCTCTTCTTCAACGACGGCGAGGTCCTCGACTGGTCGCCGGCCGGGGCCTGCTGGATCTACGACATGTCTTCGGGCTCACCCGAGTGATTCCATCCGCCAGGCGAGGATGATTCGAATCGATTCATGAAGGCCGGACCGCGAATTTCGCGGTCCGGCTTTCTGGTAATCATGCTCCAAACACCCCCGAGACGCCCATTCAACGCGATATCGAGGGGGTTCCGCCCCGCAAACAGAGCCTCCAACGCGACGGCGCATGCAACCAAATGGGCTCGGATACGAATAAACCAAGGTTCGCGTCGGTCGGAATCCGAACCCGACTCGTCGACGAAGCGTACTGGTGACGGCTTCATTGCCGTCACCTCGCAGGGTTCCCCGCCTCGCTTCAGGATGATCGAGGCAACTCTGTTTCCGGTGTGTTCTCGGCGCTGCACCAGCCGAGGATGACCCGGGGTGGCACAACTCAGGGGGTGCTTCGGCCGCTCGCGGTCCAGCAATCACGACCATGCCACGAATCAGACACTCCAATCCATCTTCCACCCGAAACTCGCCGCTCGATCGCGTCCGAGCACGATCGAGGTCCTCGGTCGGTCCGGTCTCATCCGGGCACAATCCCGCCAGCGACGCAGGCCGCGCCGGTCGCCGAAAATCACGCGGTGGCGGCGAAGAGCTCCGGCGTCTTTCCCGCCGTGAGGAGTCACTGCTTTCTCGAGTGCTCGAGAAGGAGATCGACTACACCAATGCGGCCATCTTCCACGAGGCCGACGCAGAAGCGCAGATCTTCGGACTCGACGAAGTCGAACGACCGGACGTCACCTGGTACCGCCCCCTGATGGAGGACCTGATCCCCGCTCGCGGCCGGGTGGATCCGCCGAAGGCCGGCAAGTCGATCGTCCTTTCCGGCGCACAGGAACGAATCCTGTTCCTCAAGTTCAACTACGCACGCTTTCGCATGCGGGCCGTGCAAATCGAGATGGGTGCCCGCCGGCCCGACCTCGCCGAGGCCCGGACGATCCTCCGCTGGCACGCCATCGCCGCCTCCTTCCGCGAGCAGATCGCCGAAACCAACCTCGCGCTCGTGCTCGCGATGGCGAAGCGGGTCCGGATCATGGACGGTGAGTTCGCCGACGTGGTCAGCGAAGGCAACATGGCACTGATGCGGTCGGTCGACAAGTTCGATTGCGAGCGCGGGTTCAAGTTCAGCACCTACGCGTGCCGGGCGATCCTGAAGGCGTTCAGCCGGCACGGAATGAAGAGCACCCGACATCGCCAGCGATTCGTCACGGACTTCGATCCCGCATTCGAGCGTTCCGATCACCTCGAGACCCGCCGGGCCGAATACGTCGCCGACTCGGCCGCCGAAGTACGCCATCTCATGGACACCAACGAGGCGGATCTCACCTCGGTGGAGCAGACGGTGATCGGACACCGATTCGGCGTCGGCGTCGAGGAGGCGAACACCACGCTCACCCTCGAACAGGTCGGCCAGATCATCGGTGTGACCAAGGAACGCGTTCGCCAGATCCAGAACAAGGCGTTGGAAAAGCTGCGGATGACCATCGAGGAACTGAACCCCGCCGAATCCCGGATCCCGTCGACCAAGAACTGATCGAAAAGGACCGATCGGCAAGCACTTCCACTCGAACCGCTTCCGACCCCGTCAGGGGTCAGAGGCGGTTTTTCCTTCCAAACGCCGATCACATCGACTGCTCCGTGCGGTTCATGGCGCGATCGCGTCGGGCCAGCGCGGGGACGGCCACGAGCGTGGTGCACAGGTGCATGATCGCGAATCCACAGATCACCGCGACGTATTCGGAATACGACGATCGACCGGAGCCGAGAAGGTAGAGAAGCAGCCCCGCCATCGAAACGCCCACCAGGAATCCGATGTCGCCGGCGGCGCGAAAACCACCCATCCCGAACAGGCCGCCGTACAGACGATCGAGCAACGCGAGGGAGGTTGGAAGGAGCGTCGCGCCGCCGACGCCGAGCAGGAGCATCGTCTGGATCAACGAGGGCAGATCATCAGCGGCGAGCGGAAGGAGAAAGAGGCCTGCGGCGAACGCGACCCCACCGATCGCGCGGATTCGAAGGTCACCGAATCGATCACTCACCCAACCCGCGGGAATCGCACCAAGGCCCATCATCAGCAGCACCGACCCGATCAGCCGACCCCGAATCGAGGGATCGAGACCGATCGCTTCGGCGAGGAACAGCCCGAGTGTCCCGGTCAGGAGACCACCGGCGGCCCGGTCGGCGGAGGCCATGAGCAGGAGCGGCCACAAAGGTGCGCGGGACGGGACGGCCGCGGCCACCGCCGGCGTCGAAGGCTTGGCGGACTTGGATTCGACGCGACGAAGTCGATGGCGCGCCAGAAATGCGATGACGCCGGCGAGGAAACACGCGGAGGCGCCGATCAGATAGACGGCTCGCGCCGCATCGCCACTGCCGTCGTCCGCCCGAGCGATCTGTCCTCCGAGAATCGCCCCGCCGCCGAGCGCGATGCTGAGCAGTGCGGCCCCGATGCCGAAACGAAGCCCGGCGGCCCGCGCTCGACCGGATTGACCGACAAGGTCGAAGACCACCGCGAACACCACCACATCCGCAACGCCTTCGACTCCTCGCAGCACGATCGTCGGCCAGAATCCGATCGGAAGCCACATCGCGGCCAGAAGCAATCCGTCCGCGATCGCGGCGATCGCGACCGCAAGCACCGGCCGACCGATCCGCATGGTCGTTCGAAGCAGCGGAAGCGCGCACAGGCCACCGAGCAGGTTGATGGAGATGAATGCATGCGCGGGGCCCGGTGCGACGCCGTAGCGCTCGACCATCAACTCCTCGAGAATGGGCACCACCATCGCGTCCGGGAGCGCCGTGAGCACCAGCAGCACACCGATCAGCATGAAGTCCATCACACGCCGTCGAGTCACGACGGGATCGTCGGAAACGGGTGCGCCATGGAGTTCATCGGGTCTCACGTGAGAGGGGCTCGCAGCATGGTTCCGGGCGACACGAGAAACGTCGCCCCCGATCCGAGGACACCCCGGAAGGGGTACACTCTAAGGTCCGCAAATGACGCCCGAAGTCCCCGAATCGAGGGAATCGAGCGGTTCCTGGAGGATTACGCCCATGGTCGACAAGGTCTTCGACACCCCCGCCGCCGCCCTCGAAGGTCTCGTGGAAGATGGGATGACCATCGCCGTCGGCGGCTTTGGTCTCTGCGGGATCCCCGAACAGCTGATCACCGCCCTTCGCGACACCAAGGCAGGTGATCTCGTTGCAGTGAGCAACAATGCCGGGGTCGATGACTGGGGGCTCGGGCTCCTGCTCCAGACCCGGCAGATCCGAAAAATGGTCTCCAGTTACGTCGGGGAGAACGCCGAATTCGAGCGGCAATTCATGGCGGGCGAGCTGGAGGTTGAATTCAACCCCCAGGGCACGCTCGCCGAGCGAATGCGGGCCGGGGGAGCCGGAATCCCCGCTTTTTATACCCGTACGGGGGTCGGGACTCTCGTCTCGGAGGGGAAGGAGATCCGTGAGTTCGACGGTGAGCCCTACGTGATGGAGCTGGGCATTCGGGCGGATCTCTCCCTCGTAAAGGCCTGGAAGGCGGATCGAAGCGGGAATCTGATCTATCGGAAGACCGCTCGGAACTTCAACCCGATGGTGGCCGAGTGTGGTCGTCGAACGGTCGTCGAGGTCGAAGAGATCGTCGATACCGGCACCTTGGATCCCGATGGGATTCATACCCCGGGGGTCTACGTCGATCGGCTCGTCGTCACAACGTCCGAGAAACGAATCGAACAGCGGACGGTGCTTGCCGACTGACGCGCATTTATTGCCGATCCAGCCCTCCAACCGTTTCGATTCCGACAATCATCGCGGATCAGGGCCCGAGACGATGAAAAGGGCTCTTCTCGACCAATTCCCCGTCTTGGCGTGCCATATTCTCACTCGTGCCGCGTTCAACCAGTGTTCAGAACCGACCGGTCGGCCCGCTGGGTCCCGCGTTCCCAAGATTCGGAGCTTCATGATCATGCTTCTTCGTCGAATCAAGTCCTCCGTCCTCGTTGCCGCCCTCTCGATGGGCACGGCGATGTCGCTCTCGGCCCCTGCGTCCGCCCAGTTCGGTGCCCAGGCCGGGTTCGCGGATTCCTTCCGCCCCGAGTTCCTCGATCGGGACATGCCCCTCTTCGTCGAGATCCTCAAGCTCGAGGACTGGCAGCGACCGATCGTCGAGGTCCTGCTTCAGGATTACATGGTTTCCTACGAAGCGGGCGTGGAGGATGTGAAGAACCGGATGAGAGGCCTCCAGAGCCGGATCGGAAATGCACGACCGGACGCGGTCATGGAAATGATCCTCGAGCCCCTCGCGGTCTGGGATACCAAGCGGGCCGAACTCGGGCGGAACTTTCTCAACAACGTTCGAGCCCAGCTGACCGGCGGCCAGATCGATCGCTGGCCGCGGTTCGAACGAACGCTTCGAAGAGAGAAGGAACTGCCCCGAGGCGAGCTGATGGGCGAGTCGGTGGACCTGTTCACGCTCGTGCGGACGCTTCGATTCCCCTACGAGATCGAAGAGGCGATCGATCCGATCGTGGTCGAATACGAGCTTGCACTCGACGAAGCACTCGCGGTGAGAACCGCGAAGATCGATTCGCTTCAGGACAAGATCAAGGACGCGATGGCCTCGATGGACTTCGAAGCCGGCCTCTCGGCCACGGACCAGATCATGGCGACCCGGGTCCAGGTCCGACGCATTCAGGACGAGTTCCTGGTCCGGATCGCCGAGGCGCTGCCCGGCGAATTCAATGAGCGTTTTCGTACCACGGCGCTCGCGGAGGGATATCCCCGGGCGTTCCGGCCGACACCGATCCCCCGACTCTTGGAAAGCGTCCGCACCCTGTCCGATCTCACCGATGAGCAACGAGCCCAGCTCGATGAGATCGAAGCCGACTTCGACCTTCGTCTCAGCAACATCCAGATGCGGATCGTCGAAGCCTTCCGCATCCACGAACCCGGCGAGGCGCGGATCAAGGTGCAAAGGATGATCGACCGCCGGAACGGCAAGAAGGTCGAGCGGATTCAGACTGAAGCCGATCAAATCGTCGCGAAGAAGAACGATCTCGTCGACGAGACCCGGCGTCGCATCCTCGCGGTGCTGACGCCGGAACAGACCGGGTCCCTCCCCGGCAATTCGCGACCGCGAAACGGGGCCGGCGGCACCTCCGACGGCACTCCGGGGGGCGTCAGAAGCGACAAGATCCGCACGCTCGCACCGGGCAAGGATCACCCAGCCCGCCCCCGGTTCAAGAGCCCCGACGAGTTGAGCAAGGGAGGCGATCGTGGCGTGGGCGCCCGGAGCACGTCGCCGTCCGGAGACAAGGGCGGGAAGCAGGATCGCGGCAGCGACTGATCCACGATCGAAATCGGGAATTCACGGGGCGGTGCCGCATCGCCCCCCGGCACCATCAGGAAGCGACACCCTCGTGAGCGAACAGATCGGCGAAGACGCACGTTTCGAGACCTCGACCACCTTCGGGGGGGACGAGGACGCCGCTGCGCCCGAGATCACCCTCGAGATTCCCGGCGAATCCTCGTCGGAAGGCACGCCCGCAGGCCCGGACCGAGATCGACTTCGACTCCTGGGCATCGAGCTGCTGGATCGGATGCCCGACTTCGACACGGAAGCCGCGGAAGCGCTTCCCCCGGAAGTCTCGGTCCGCCTCCGCGTGGTGCCGATCACCCTCGAGCCCGGGCGGGTGACGGTGGCGATGCTCGATCCCCTCGACACCGAAGCGGTCGACGAGGTCGCGATCAGGACCTCCCGCGAGGTGGTGCGGGTCGGACTCGAGTCGGCGATCTTCGCGGAACTGATGAAGTCCGCCTACGGAACCACCGCGGCCCGGATGGCGGAGAGCCTCGCCGCGGACGACGACATCGCGAGCGAGACGGAACACAACCTCGACGCGATCGAGGCCGATGACGTCCACCAGATGGCGGAACAGCCGTCGCTCATCAACCTCGTGAACCTGCTGCTCCTCGAAGCGATCCAGTCACGAACGAGCGACGTCCACGTCGAGCCGTTCGAGGATGAACTCAAGGTCAAGTACCGGGTGGACGGCGTGCTGCGCGAGCAGCCCTCGCCGCCGAAGCATCTTCAGGCCGCGCTGGTCGGTCGAATCAAGATCATGGCCCACATGAACATCGCCGAGCGGTACGTCCCCCAGGACGGCCACATCTCGCTGCGATTCGAAGGCCGCAAGGTGGACATCCGCGTTTCGACCGTGCCGACCCTGTACGGTGAATCGGTCGTGATGCGAATCCTCGACAAGTCCTCGCTCCCGCTCGATCTCAAGAGCCTCGGGATGGCCGAGCGGGACCGAGACACGATGGACCAGTTGATCGCGAAGCCGCACGGCCTGGTGCTGGTCACCGGCCCCACCGGCTCGGGCAAGACGACGTCCCTGTACGCCGGCCTCAGCAAGCTCTACGACCCGCGGAAGAAGATCATCACGATCGAGGATCCGGTGGAGTACGAACTGTCGGGAATCAATCAGATCCCCGTCAACCCGAAGCGTGGACTCACCTTCGCCTCGGGACTCCGCTCCATCCTCCGGCAGGACCCCGACGTGATCTTCGTCGGTGAGATCCGCGACGCCGAGACCGTCGACATCGTGATCCGATCGGCCCTCACCGGCCACCTCGTGTTCTCGACCCTACATACCAACGACGCGATCTCCTCCGTCGGTCGGATGATCGACATGGGGGCGGAACCATACCTCGTCGCGTCGGTCCTCGAAGGCCTGCTCGCCCAGCGGCTCGGCCGCCGCATCTGCACCCACTGCAAGACGCGGGTGCCGATGCCGGAAGACCTCACGCACCGACTGCCGCCGGAGGAAGTCGCCCGACTCGAAGGCATGATGTACATCGGTACCGGATGCGAGAAGTGCTCGAACACCGGCTTCCGCGGCCGCCTCGGTTTCTACGAGCTCGTCAGAATCTCGCCCGCGTTGCGGGCCGGAATCTCGGAGGGGCGATCACTCATGGACCTTCGGAACATGCTCGGTGAGGACTTCGTGTCCATGCGCGAGGACGGGATCCGCAAGGCGATCGATGGACTCACCACGCCCGAGGAGGTCCTTCGGGCCACCCAGGACGTCGACGATTTCGGGGCTTGACCGACCATGCCGGCATTCGCATATCAGGGAATCGACGAACAAGGCCAGAAGGTCTCCGGAACCGTGACGGCCACGTCACGGGCCGGCGCCGTCGACCGAATCCGCGCCCTCGGCCGACAGGCGACGGAGATCATCGAGTCCGCGGAGGAATCGGCGGCCGTCGCCGACTCGAAGAATCGCCCCTCGATCTCCGCAGTCGAACTCGCCAACCTGATGCGGGAACTCGCGACGGCGATCGAAGCCGGCCTCCCCCTCATGCAGGGGCTGGTCACCGTTCGAAGACAGGCTGCGAACGTGCGTCAGGAGGTCATCCTCGACTTCCTGATCGAACGCGTCGAGTCCGGGCGACCGCTGCACGAAGCTTGCAAGGAGTACGGCGGGCCGTTCGACGACATGGTCGTGGGCATGATCCGCGCCGCGGACGCCTCGGGGAAGATGCACGAGGTGCTCCACCAGCTCTCCGATCTCCTCGAGCGCAGCGTCGAAGTCAGGCGGGAACTGGTCGGCGCGACGATCTATCCGATGATCGTGATGGTCATCATGGCGATCAGCGTGGTGATCTTCGTCACGGTGCTGCTGCCGAAACTGATGGTGCCGTTGCAGGCCCAGGACGTCCCACTTCCCTGGCCGACGCAGGTGCTTCTGGCCCTCGCCGACTTCGTCAGCGCCTGGTGGTGGCTCATGATCGCCGGTGCGGTCGGCGGCTTCTTCGGATGGCGGGCGTGGACGGCGGTGCCGGCGAACCGGCGGCGGGTCGACGGCCTGCTTCTGAAGGTCCCGCTCCTCGGCACGCTCCTTCGTGACATCGCCGTGGCCCGGTTCACCCGGACGCTCGGAACGCTCTGTGCCGCCGGCATCCCGATCCTGACGTCGCTCGGCATCGTCCGGGACACGCTCGGCAACACCGTGATGATGGATGCCATCGACGAGGTGCGGGAACGCGTCACCACCGGCGGCTCGCTCGCCACCCCCCTCGAACGGTGCGGCCACTTCCCACCACTCCTCGTTCAGATCGTCAACATCGGCGAACGATCCGGCCGCCTGGAGGGCATGCTCCTCCACGCCGCTTCGGCGTTCGATCGCCAGGTGAACAACAGCCTCAAGATCTTCAGCAAGGCGCTGCCACCGGCGATGCTGGTCGTGATGGCCTGCGTCGCCGCCTTCGTGCTCGCCGCCATCCTGCTCCCCCTGCTCGAGATGCAGCAGGCGGTCGCCGGCGGCCGATGAATATCACCTCCGTTGATTCCGTCTCCTCAAGGGCCTTCGGCCCGTCCCACGACATGGACCGACACGCAATGAACCGCACCACCTCCCGCCACGCAACGCCCCGTCTCCACGCTCCGCGACGAGGCTTCAGTCTCCTCGAGGTCATCATCGCGGTGACCATCGTCGCCCTGCTCGCGACGCTCGTCGTACCGAGACTGACCCGGTTCCTCGCGGGCGCGAATGAAGACAAGGCCGTCGCCGAGGTCAACAGCCTTGCCAACGCCGTCCGCCTCTACATCACCCAGAACACCACGGGCAACATCGACGACGACTTCACGCTCGAGGTCCTCCTCGACGGCGACGACCCGTACCTCGAGAACTCCGCCGACCTGATCGATCCCTGGGGCACGCCCTACGAAATCATCATTCCCGGCGAACAGAACATCGAATTCGACGTCATGAGCTACGGGCCGGACAAGAAGTTCGGCGGCGAAGACGACATCATCCACGGCAAGCGCTGATCCGTTCCGGAGCTTCTCACCCTGAAGACCAAGCCCGCTCAAACTCGAACGCGACACCGACGCGGATTCAGCCTCATCGAGGTGATCATCGCGTCGGTGCTGCTCGTCCTGCTCGGAACCATGCTGGTGCCTCGGATGAGCGGTATTGCGCGCGGAGAACTGGATGTCGCGGTGGAAGGGGTCGGTACCGCCTTCGCCGCCTTCGCCTTCACCGAGTCGACCGACCAGAAACTCGTCGCTTTGAGCTACACCGCGTCGAATCGACGCCTCGACGTCTTCCAGCTCCGGGAGACCGACGCCAAGGCCAGCGAATGGCGTCCGCTCACGATGGCGCCGTCGTTGATCCTGCCGGAATTCATCGAGTTCACCCGGGTGACGGTCGACGGCGCCGCCCTCGACCCCACCGACTGGTTCATCTCCTCGAGTTCCAGCGGACTCCGGCCGGACATCCGAGTCCGGATCGAATCGGAGACCGGCGATGGCGCCGACATCGCCCTGCTTCCGCACGGCCTCGGGCCGGTGATCGTCCGGGACGGCGATCCCGATCCGCCGTACCTGCGGGAGCGCACCGACCTTGCTGAAATCGGCGCGGATCGGGAGGACTGGTGATGCACCCGATGCCTCGACACCGACCGGTCCCGGAGCGGGGATTCGCCCTGCTCGACGTGGTGATCGCCGGCGTGATCCTCGCGATCGGGCTCGCGACGCTGTTCTCCCTCACCTCGCGTTCCCTCGAGGCCCAGCGGGAAGGCGAGATCAAGGTCCTCGCGGCAGGGATGCTCGACAGCCTGCTCAGCGAAGTGCTGCTCGAGGGCCCCGCGGACTATCAGGATCTGCACTCCTCCGCGGGACGTGGCGACTTTCCATACGAGGAATTCGAGTACCGACTCCGGATCTCCGACCCCGGCGTCGGCGAACCCTACGAAGTGCTTGCCACCGTCACGCACGACACCGGACGGACCTACGAGTGCGAAACGCTCATCGCGGCGAAGCTCGGCGAAGAACCGGATCCCATCCGGGAACCTCAGGAACCCATCGATCGGGAGGCACGATATGAAGAAGCATTCGACTAGTCGCAAGCGAGGCTTCACGCTGATCGAACTCGTGCTCGCGGGCGTGATCGCCGCGCTGGTGCTGGTGACCATCGTGTCCACGCTGTCCCAGGTCGGTCGGGCCCGGACGATCTCCCGTACCCGGCTGCAGGCATATCTCCGCGCGGACTCGGCGCTGGACGCGGTTCGCCGGGATCTCTCCTCGATTCTCCGCGACGCGGACCTCTTCCACACCCGCGTCCTGCTCTACGACGGTGGCCGCATCATGCGGGTCGGCAGTCGCATCGACCTCGATCGGGACGAGATCCTCGTCTTCAACACCCGGCTCGAGCCGCTCGGAGAGATCGACTACAACGGCGAAGGCGGCGAGTACGAGACCCAGTACCGCGTCGACGAGGATCGATATGGCACGACCCTGTGGCAACGCCGTGATCCGGTTCCCGACGACATTCCCGCCGGCGGCGGCGTCGCGACGCCGATGGCGGAAGGGGTGATCGGTTTCAAGATCGAAGCGTACGACGGCCTCGAATGGTATGACGAGTGGGACTCCGATCTCGACGGTCTTCCGTGGGGCTTCCGCATCACCATCCCCGCCTCGGGCGAGCCCGGCGGAACCGTCGAACGCGACGGAAACGGACTGGTCACCCTCCAGACTCATGTCGCCGTCGATCGGATCATCCCCCCCTACTACGAGCCTGAGGAAGAAGAGGAAGAGGAAGAAGAGATCGAGGATCCGGAGAACGTCGAAGGCGGTGGCGTACTCGACCCGACCGGAGGTCGCGACATGGGAGGCGGCCGTGGCGATCGAGGCTTCGGCCGACCGGGTGGACGCGGCGAGGGCGGCGGACGCGGTGCCGGTGGCGGTGGCGGTCGTGGCGGGGGCAAGGGCGGCGGCGGCGGCGGCGGATTCCAGCCCCGTGGATTCGAGGTCACACCATCTCAATCGACCGGACGAGGCGGAATGACGAATCGAATCAACGGCGGCCAGACGTGATCAGAAGAAAACGAAGTCGATACGACCGACCGAAACCCGGACGCTCGAACGCTTCCCGTGGCTCTGCGACGATCGTGGTGTTGTGGTCGATCGCGATCGCCTCGGTCATCGTCGCGGCGACCCAGATGGTCACCTGGCGTACCACCGTGCTCGGACAGTCCGCGATCGGACGGGTACAGGCCCGCTGGGCGGCGCGAGCGGGGATCGAACGGATCATCGCGACGCTCGCCCGTCATACCGAAACACCGGACGCGGACGACCCGATGGCGGTCGTTCGGGATCTGGAGTTCGACTGGACCGGCACGCTCGAGTCGGGCTCGTGGGACATCCGGCACGTCGCCGAAGGCGAGGAGTTCCGCGGCCCCCTCGATCTGCACTCGCGGATGAGTGTCAACACCATCACCAAACTGCAGCTCGGCGAACTGCCGGAGATGAGCATCGACACCGTCGATTCGATCCTCGACTGGCGGGACGAGGACGAAGAGGTCCAGGGAATCGGCGCTGAACGGAGTTTTTACGAAGGCCGTGATCTGGGCTACATCCCACGGAACGCGCCGTTCAAGTCCATCACGGAACTCGAACTCGTGGCCGGGGCATGGCCGGAGTACGTCCGAGGCGAGGATTGGAACCTCAACAACCGGCTCGACGGGAACGAAGACGACGGCGAGAACGCCACCCCCGGCGATGATGCGGACGGCCGCCTCGACACGGGATGGGCGGGGTATCTGACGGCACGGAGCATCGACTCCCCCCTCGGACGCTCCGGGTTCCCGAAGATCCGAATCACCGCCGACACCGATCCCGCGGAGCTCATGGAGGTCACCGGCGTCGATGAGGCCCAGGCCAATGCGCTCATGGCCTTCGCCGAGACGGCGAACGGGGTGATGGGCCCCCTCCTCTCGATCGACCTCGGCGAGCTGGTCGGGCAACCCGCCCAGAACACCGGCCGCAGTCGCGGACGATCCACCGGGCGAACCTCCCGAAACGCCCGCGGCGGCTCCAATGATGAGGGCATCTCCCCGCTCGACACCGAGCAGCTCAAGGCGATTTTTGCCGAGTGCACGATGACGGATTTCTCCGGTCCGGATCGGATCCCCGGCAAGGTGAATCTCAACACCGCCGGCCCCGAGGTTCTGGCGTTGGTCTTCAACGACGACGCTTCGATCGCGGAGTCCATCCTGGCGTTGAGGCAGTCGCGGGCCGAAGGAATCACGAGTATCGTGGACCTCCTGGAGATTCGTCGGATCGACCCCGACGTGCTTTCAACGGTCGCCGATCAGCTCGATGTCACCGGATGGGTGTATTCGATCTCCAGCCGGGGAATCTCCCCAACTGGACAAGAGATTGAAATCCACGCCGTGGTCGATCGTTCAACCCTGCCCGTGAAGATCATCGAGTACCGAGAAGACTGAATGTCCAAGCGACGCATCGAATTCGATCCGAACCTTCTGGCCGTCTGCCGCCGACGCGGCGATGGCTAT
>NYSY01000173.1 GCA_002683215.1 Planctomycetaceae bacterium | reverse complement strand
CAAGACCGATTCCCCCTGGGTCACCGACTTCATGAGCCGCCTCGAGGCGGTCACCCCGCACGAGACCGCGTTCCACCAGGCGGTGGGCGAGGTGGTGCCGTCGCTCGAGCCGGTGCTCGATCGAAATCCGGTCTGGCGGGACGGACGGATCCTCGAACGCCTGGTCGAACCCGAACGCGTCATCGAATTCAGGGTGTCGTGGGTCGACGATGCGGGCGCGGTCCAGGTGAACCGCGGCTACCGCGTCGAATTCAATTCGGCGATCGGTCCGTACAAGGGCGGACTTCGTTTCCATCCCACGGTCGATCTCAGCGTGCTGAAGTTCCTCGGCTTCGAGCAGATCTTCAAGAACGCGCTCACCGGGCAGCCGATCGGTGGCGGCAAGGGCGGATCGAACTTCGACCCCAAGGGTCGCTCCGACGGTGAGGTGATGCGATTCTGCCAGGCGTTCATGAGCGAACTCTTCCGCCACATCGGCCCGGACACCGACGTGCCCGCCGGCGACATCGGCGTGGGCGGCCGCGAGATCGGATTCATGTTCGGCCAGTACAAGAAGCTCACCAACACCTTCACCGGCGTGTTGACCGGCCGGAGCACGGACTGGGGTGGCAGCCTCATCCGTCCGGAAGCGACCGGTTACGGCGCGGTCTACTTCGCGGCGGAGATGCTTGGTGCCAACGGGACCGATCTCACCGGCAAGCGATGTCTGGTGTCCGGGTCGGGCAACGTCGCGCAGTTCGCGGTGGAGAAGCTCAACCATCTCGGTGCGAAGCCGGTCACGCTCTCGGATTCCGGCGGATTCATCCACGATCCCGACGGCATCGATCTCGAAAAGCTGGCGTTCGTCCAGGATCTCAAGAACAACCGTCGCGGCCGGATCATCGAGTACGTCGAGAAGTACGCGAACGCCGAGTTCACGCCCCGGGATCGCGACGCGGATCACAACCCGCTCTGGAACGTTCCGGCGGATGCGGCGTTCCCCTGTGCGACCCAGAACGAGATCAACGGCATCGACGCCGCGAACCTCGTGGCCAACGGCTGTCGACTGGTGAGCGAAGGTGCGAACATGCCGACCGTTCCGGAAGGACAGGACATCTTCCGCGAGAAGGGCGTTCTCTACGGGCCGGGCAAGGCGGCGAACGCGGGCGGGGTCGCGGTGAGCGCGCTGGAGATGGCCCAGGCGTCCAGCCGGACGTTCTGGAGCCGCGAAGAGGTCGATCGACGCCTGGGCGGGATCATGAAGGACATCCACAAGCACAGCCTCGACGCCGCCGAGGCATACGGCCGCACCGGCGACTATCTCGACGGTTCCAACATCGCCGGCTTCCTCAAGGTCGCGCGGGCGATGCACGATCAGGGCGTGATCTGACGAACGGACGATTTTCGAGGCCCGACCGCGTTATCGACCCGCTGCGGCGGTGGCGAGGTGGCGTCTTCGTCGGAATCGCGAGTGGGTGTGAAAAGAATCCATGGAGGGTCGTCTTGTCACCTTGCGACGGTGCAGGGCGATTCGATGATCGCGCCGACATCGTCGATCCACGACCGTCCGGTTCGTCCACACCTCAATGGACGACGTCGGCGGAGGCCGGCGATGTTCGCGGTCGTGGAACTCCGGATCCCCGGGGTCCTTCGGTTGGAGACCGTCGGATCCGGATCCTGCATCGAGGTCGGAGTTCGTCCCTTCCATGCCCCAGCTTCCGAGCGGTACTCGTCTCTGGCTCTCCGCGGCGTCGATCCTCGATCCCGCGACGGGATTCCTGCCTTCCGGGCGGGATCGTTTCTGGTACCGAGACGTGGATCCGGGCACGGACTGGCTTCCCGGGGAGCCCGGACGTCCACCGGAATGCCTCCGGACCGCAATGGTCCCGAAGGATCGGATCGAGGCCGCGGCCTACGTTCGAGTTCTGATCGCGACCCCGGACGAGGCGGATCCGAGCTGGCGGGGCGACTGGCTGCTCACCTTCGAACGCCCCGATGACTTCACCCTCGAGGACTGGGAGGCGTCGCTGACGTTCTTCGGAAGTCCGCGGAGCCTCGATCTCCTGGATGCGGTCATCGAACGGTGTCGGCGGCAGGCCGAGACCGGCGGCGGGTTGGAACTCGACGGGTTCGAGCCGGCGATGGGTGGCCGGCCGGCGCTCGCGGAGCGGCTCGCGATCGCGGTGGGCAACGCCGATCGCCTCGTTCGACGCCGCGGCGATTCGGAGCTCGCAGGCGAAGACGACCTCGTCCGACGGATCGACGAGCGGTTGGAGGCGATGTACGAGTTCGCGGATCGGTCACTCGACGCACACGGCCCGCACCGGGCGATTGCGCACCGTCTGCTGGCGACACTCGCCTTCGAACTCGGGGATCTCGAGGAAGCGGTTCGCAACGCCCGGGCGCACGAGATCATCCTGCCGGAAGGCGCGGACTTCAGTCGTCGGCTGATCGCCCGCGCGCAACGGGCCGATGCGGGGGGCGTGGTCCGGCTGGGGCCACGGGTTCGTGGTCCCCTCGAACGGGCCGGAGACGTCTGACCGACCCCGGTCAGGAACGCCTCACGCCTTGCCCAGGTACTCGCCGGTCTCGGGGTTCACCTTGACGGCCTGGCCGTTCTCGATGAACGGCGGCACGCGGATGCGGGCCCCGGTCTCGACGAACGCTTCCTTGTTCTGGTTGCTGGCGGTGGCGCCCTTCGCCTGCGGCGCGGTGTCGGTGACCGTGAGCTCGATCGAGGCGGGGAGCGCGACCGACAACGGCTTGCCGTCGAACATGCTCACCACGCACTCGGTGTTCTCCTTCAGCCACTGGCTCTGCTCCTTGGGGATCGTGTCGTTCTCGATCTCGATCTGGTCATAGGTCTCGTCGTCCATGAAGACGAACGGACCGTCGCCGCGTCCGCCGGAGTCGTAGAGGAACTGCATCCCGCGCCGATCGACGTTGACCTCGTCGAGCCGGTCGTCCGAGTTCAGGCGGTTGATCTTGATTCCGCCGACCTTGACGTTCTTCATCTTCGCCTGGACGTACGCGGGCCCCTTTCCGGGCTTCACGTGCTCGGTCTCGAGGATCTGGTGAAGCTGGCCCTCCCAGATGATGAACTGGCCCTTCTTGACGTCAGTCGCCTTGATCGGCATCGATGGATTCCAATGGGTTTCGCCGCCTGCGGCGATGGGGTGGTCGGTCCCTCGCGGCGCAAGGGAATCGGAACGAGAGGTGGGATGATACCGGAGGGATCCGATCGGTTCGCCCCGGCTTCTCGTCTTCGCGGGGCCGGGAAGCATACGATCCGCCCCATGAACGCCCAGAACACCGGTCCTCGCCTTTTCGAACCCCTCGACCTGAGGGGTCTTCGCCTCCCGAATCGGATCGTGGTGAGCCCGATGTGCATGTATTCCGCCGTCGACGGGGTGGCGAGTGCGTGGCAGCACGTCCATCTCGGTTCGCTCGCCTGCTCGGGTGCGGGCCTCGTGATCACCGAGGCCACCGCGGTCGAGCCCCGCGGTCGGATCACCCCGAACTGTCTCGGGCTCTGGGACGACGACTGCGAATCGGCGCTGGCCCGGGTGGTCGAGACCGTCAAGGCGGTCGCCCCGGCTTCGGCGCTCGGCGTGCAGCTCGCGCATGCGGGTCGGAAGGCCTCGCACGCCCGTCCCTGGTCGCCGAAGCGGGGATACGTGGAGCCGAAGGATGGTGGCTGGGCGTCGGTGGGGGCGAGCGCCAACAGCTACGAGAACATCGCCCCGCCGGCCCACGCCATGGACCTCGATGACCTCGACGCGATGCGCGACGCGTTCGGCGCCGCGGCGGGCCGGGCCGCCCGCATCGGCTTCGATCTGGTCGAGATGCACGCCGCCCACGGGTATCTGCTCTCGAGTTTCCTCTCGCCACTCTCGAACGAGCGGACCGACGCGTACGGCGGTTCGCGCGAGAATCGAATGCGGTTCCCGTTGGAATGCTTCGACGCCATGCGGGCTGCGATGCCGGACGACATGCCGCTGATGGTCCGGTTCAGCGGTACGGACTGGCGTGACGACATCGGCGGATGGAGCACCGAGGACTCCGTGGCCTTCGCGCTCGAACTCGAGCGTCGCGGCTGTGCCGCGGTGGACGTCTCGACGGGTGGGAACGCCAAGGCCGAGTACCCCGTGGCACCGGGCTTTCAGGTTCCGTTCGCGGCCGCGGTGAAGCAGGCGGTCGAGTCGATGCCGGTCGTCGCGGTCGGTGAGCTCGACGACCCCCGATTCGCGGAGGACGTGCTCGAGCGTGGGGATGCGGACGCGATCGCCATCGGACGCGGCTTTCTTCGGGATCCGCGCTGGCCGTGGCGGGCGGCGAAGGAACTCGGCGGCGAGCTCGAGCTGGTCGACCAGTACGCGTGGTGCGTGAGCTGACGCCGAAGGGTCGAGATCAGAACGCCAGCAGGCCGATCGCGATCCACACCGCGGCGACCAGCATCACCAGCGCGGTGTAGCCCACGATGTCCCGGGCCTTGACGCCGGTGATCGCGAGCAACGGAAGCGCCCAGAACGGCTGCAGCATGTTGGTCAGCTGATCGCCGTAGGCCACGCTCATCACCATCTTGCCGACCGGTACACCCGCGTCGACGCCGGCGACCAGGGCGATCGGGCCCTGCACCGCCCACTGACCGCCACCCGATGGCACGAAGATGTTCACGATCGCGGCGCTGGCGGTGGTGAAGAGGGGAAGCGTGGTGGGGGTGCTCGCGGTGATGGCGGCTTCCGCGAAGAGGCCGAGGAGACCGCTGGTCGCCATCATCGCCATCACGCCCGCGTAGAGCGGGAACTGGACGATGATGCCCGCACAGCCCTTCGCCGCATCCTCGACGGCGCGGAGGTACCTCGTCGGGGCCCCGTGGAGGATCAGGCCGAGGCCGAGCATCGCGGCGTTGATCTGATTCAGACCGAGGCGGCCGATGCCACCGTCGCTCGCGCCGAGGTAGGCGATGAACCCCGCGAGGAGGGCGACGCCGAGCGCGACCCCGAGCACGACTTCGATCGGGTTCATCGGATCGGAGGACGTCTCGTTCTCCTCCAGATCGATGTCGAGACTGCGGGGTGATCGGAACTCGACGGGCTTTGAAGGCACCAGAAGCAGGAAGGCCAGCGGAACGACCAGCAGCAGGCCGAGCGAGACGAAGAGATTCATCGGGGAGAGGATCGTCTCGGACAGCGGGATACCGTTCGCGGCGTACTCGGCGACCATCGAGTCCGGAAGCACCGCCGCGGCGTTCGCGGGCGTGGTCATCTGCAGCGGAGCGCTACCGCTGAAACCGCCGTGCCACACCAGCAGTCCCGTGTATCCCGCCGCGACCAGCAGCGGATAGTGGCACGCGATGCCTCGCCGTTCGAGGGAGCGTCCCACCCCGCGGGCGAGCAGGGCGCCGACCACCAGGGCGAGGCCCCAGTTGAGCAGGCCGGTTCCCACGGCGATCGCCGAGACCAGGACCACGCCGCTGCTCGTCGAACGCGGGAGGTCGGAGATGGCGTCGATGCCGCGACGGACCGGCGGACTCGCGGCGAGGGCGTAGCCCGTGACGAGGACCATCGCCATCTGCATGCCGAACTTCAGGAACTTCCAGAGGCCGTCGTCACTCCACCAGGCCTCGAGCAGGCGGGATATTCGACTCGGGGTCGAGGCATCGGTGGCCGCGTCGTTCGCAGGGAACGTTCCGGGAACCGTCAGGGCGAGGATCGCGGTGAGCGCGGTGAGCCCGATCGCGATCAGAAACGGATCGGGGACCCACCGCCCGATGGTCCGCGTCACGAGGAGGCCGAGTCCGGCCACGAGATTTCGAGGACCGCCGATGCGTTCTTTCATGTCGGCAGGGTACCGCTCCCGGATCGGGACCTCGATCCGGGTCGGGGCATGAAAAAACCGCCGAGTCCGGCCCCCCCCTCCTGGGGTCGTAACTCGACGGCACCCTTTGTTTCGACGGAATCACCTCGTCGATCGAGTCGGAGCCCGCTCGAGGCCGGGTAAATCACCGCAGCGTGGTCGGTCGACACGCACACTCGCCCCAGACCGAACTCGAATACCCTGTGCGGAGATGTCAGAACCAGAATCGCCGTCCGAGAAGCCGGAAACAACCGCCGGGAATCCCACGCCGAAGGTCGTCCGGTCCAACCGGGTCATGGAGACCTTCGACGAGATGCCGGTCGCGCCGGTGGTCCGGCTGGGCATCGAGCGTCTGGGGTTCGAGGCGCCGACCCCGATCCAGCAACGGATCATCGGACCCATGATCGCCGATCGCGATGTCATCGGACTGGCGCCCACCGGCACCGGCAAGACCCTCGCCTACGGGATTCCACTCGCCCATCAACTCATCGAGAATCCTCCGCCGCTCGCCCGACGCGAGAAGAAGCGGAAGGGGGGGGATGCCGGGAGCAAGTACGTCGACCCGCGTCGTCGGCTCCGTGGTCTGGTCGTGGTCCCCACCCGCGAGCTCGCCCAGCAGGTCGCGGAGGAACTTCGAAGTCTCACCAAGGGATCGCTGGTCAAGGTCACCGCGGTCTGGGGAAAGGCGGCCCTCAAGCCGCAGCGGGAACGGATCGAAGCGGGCGTCGACATCGTGGTCGGCACGCCCGGCCGACTCCGTGAACTCATGGATCTCGACGTCCTGAGCCTCGCGTTCATCCGACATCTCGTGATCGACGAGGGTGATCGGATGCTCGACATGGGGTTCCTGCCGCAGATCAAGACGATCCTCGAACGCATGCCGGAAGACCGCCAGATGGCGTTCTTCAGCGCGACCATGCCGCCGGCGATGGAGAGCCTCGCCCGCACCTTCCTGCGCGAGCCCCAGCGGGTCGAGATCGGTCGACACACCCGGGTCGCGGAGAACGTCGGAAACAAGCTCTACGAGATCGATGACGTCCTGAAGGTCGCGCTCCTGCTGCATCTGGTGGTCGAGGAGAAGCGGCGTGGCGTGATCATCTTCTGCCGGACCCGGCGGCGAGCGGGCTGGGGCGACGCCGCGTTCCGGAACCACGGCATCTCGGTGGGCCTGATCCACGGGGACAAGAGCCAGAACCAGCGGATGCGGGCGCTCGAGCAGTTCACCGAGGGTTCGAACGCGGTGCTCGTCGCGACGGACGTCGCGGCCCGCGGCCTGCACATCCCCGCCGTCCGCACCGTGGT
>NYSY01000172.1 GCA_002683215.1 Planctomycetaceae bacterium | reverse complement strand
CGGGCGACCCCTGACGGGCCGTGCCGGAACCCCCTGTCTCGAACCGTTGCGAACCCCACGGGGTCGTACGACTTGCGACGATGGCCAAGCCTCACGGGCGCTGCGATTCGTGGCGTCTGGAGTGGAAGGTCGGGATCGATGAGCGGCGAACCCACCTTAAACGCGGGGTTTGAGCTACGGGTTCCGGTCCAGCCGGGCAACGCCCCGGCCTGCCGATCGAACGGTAGCGGACCCGCCGGGGGTCGCGCCGGCGTCCGGTGTTCGGCGCGAAAGGCCTCGATCGCCCCGATCGTCGCCGCGTGATCAGCGTTCGGAGAGTGATCGATAGGTCGCCAGTACCTCTTCGAGCGACTCGGGCACCACCCGAAGGCCGCCGATCGACGTCATGAAGTTCACATCTCCGTTCCAGCGTGGAACGACGTGGGCATGCAGATGGGCGGGCAACCCCGCCCCCGCGGCGTCGCCCTGATTCACCCCCATGTTGACGCCGTGGGGGTTGAAAGCCCGTTCCACGAGATCAACGGCCTGGTCGACGAGCCCCCAGAAGGCCGCCCGTTCCTCGGGCGTGTGGTCGAGAAGCCGCGGTTTCGCGACGCCGAGGGCGATCAGCAGGTGGCCGTTGGAATATGGAAACCGGTTGAGCAGGATCAGGCCCCGGTCGGTTCGATGCACTACCAGCATCTCGTCATCGCGGTCCGGCGCCGACCAGGCCGCCGCGATGAAATCGGACAGGACCGGTTCCCCCTCGGGAATCTCGGCTCGGCGTCGTTCGAGATCCCGGAGGGATGCCATTCGCCAGGGGGCCCAGAGGTCCTGATGCATCGAACTTCGCCTTTCATCGGGGTTTCGGATCGGGGTTTCGGATCGGCTTCGGAGTCGGTCGAGGCCGGGGTCGCCCCGGCTCGCAACGCATTGTGCCGAATCGCCATCACGGATGGGGCGAAAGGTGGGGCCAGCCTCGTAGGATGTTCGCGTGATTCCCGAGCAACCGACCAAGATCCTCGTCGCGATGAGCGGCGGCGTCGACTCCTCGGTCGCCGCCGCCCTGCTGCGGTCGGCGGGCCACGACGTGGTCGGGGTGTTCATGCGGCTGGGCTCGCCCGGCGACGCCCTCGAGGAGCTGATTCCGGGCGAGACCTGCGACACCTCGAAGGTCCGGATCGGCAAGCAGGGCTGCTGCTCGGTCGGCGACGCCGAAGACGCCCGGCTCGTCGCCGCGAAGCTCGACGTTCCCTTCTACGTGGTCAACTTCAAGAAGGAGTTCGGCCGGATCATCGACCACTTCGTCACGGAGTACGACGCCGGTCGAACGCCGAATCCCTGCGTCCGCTGCAACGACTGGCTCAAGTTCGGACGGCTGCACGAGTACGCCGGGCAGATCGGGGCGACACATGTCGCGAGCGGCCACTACGCGCAGGTCGAGGCCGCGGGCGAGGGTGGTGGTCACCGTCTGCTTCGCGGCGTCGACCATGGCAAGGACCAGTCGTACGTGCTCTTCGGCACGCCCGCGGACCGGCTCGGCGAGATGGTGCTGCCGGTCGGGGGACTGCCGAAGTCGCGGGTTCGTGAACTGGCGGAGGAGTTCGATCTTCCGGTCTTCGACAAGCCGGACTCCCAGGAGATCTGCTTCGTTCCCAACGACGACTACGCCGGGCTCGTCGCCCGGAAGTCGTCCACCGGCGTGACGCCGGGGGCGATCGTGGACGGTGAGGGCGAGACGATCGGCGAACATCCGGGGCATCAGCACTTCACGATCGGACAGCGGCGGAAGATCGGCATGGCCTTCGGGCGGCCGATCTACGTGGTCGCGAAGGATCCCGTCGCCAACACCATCACGGTGGGAGATCGGGCGGCGCTGCTTTCCAGCGGCTGTCTCGCGAGCCAGACCAACTGGCTGGTCGAGCCGCCGACCGAGCCGCGGAATTGCACCGTGCGGATCCGATACAACGCCGAGCCCGTACCCGCGACCGCGCAGGTGCGGGGTGACGATCGGCTCGAGGTCCTTTTCGAGGATCGGCAGTCTTCGGTCGCGCCCGGGCAGGCGGTGGTCTGTTACGACGGCGACCTGGTCCTCGGCGGCGGCTGGATCGACGCCCCGATCGCCTGAAGCACCCCCCCGCAACGACCAGAATCGCCCTTCGAGCGGGCTCGCATGCTCCAAAACGGGACGGGACCGGATCCCGGCCACCGGCGAGTCCGGGGAGGATCCCTCTCCCGCGCGGCCGCCGCGTTTCGTGCGATTTCCCGCTTGCGACAAGTTCGGAACGAGATCGAAAGCCCGATTGCTACAGTGTTTTCGCTTTCATGACGACTTTCATCTTCGAAATCATGACCGGCGGTCACGCACCCGGATTTGCACTCTGGGTCGCTCGTCTCGCGCGTGGCAACGATGAATCGACGGTCCTGTACCTCCCCGATGTCGTGATCGATTCGGATCTCATGCGACCGAACCTCGAACTCGCGGAGAAGGCGGGCGTGGAAATCCGATCGACCGGGACTCCCGGGAGTGACTACGCGGCGAGCGCGGGTCTTCAAGCGTGCGAATGGTTCCGGGACGCCCTGGCCTTGAATGCCGGCGACCGACTGATCGTCCCCACCGTCGATCTGATGCTCGAGGCGGAACGCCTGCCCGAGGTGCCCCGAGGAGTCGATCTCGATGTGGTCTACCACCAGCCCCGGACCCAGATTCCCGTGATCCCCCCTTGGCCGCTGCTCAGGCGGGGGCGCACCGGCATTCGAACCCGCCTGGACGGTCGGAGGGACAGGAAACTGTTGGTCGAGAAGGCTCCGCACCGCACGTTCGTCGTGGACCCGCATGAGTTCCTGGGACCGGGAAGGAGGCGGTTCATGCGCCGATTCGAGTCCCTCGATCCCTGGCTGCTGCCCATCTCCAGTCTCAATCTCGAGGGCTTCCGGCCGAATCCCGAGGCTCGCCGCACCCTGGGGCTTCCGACGGCGGGGCCGATGCTCGTGCTGGTCGGACACGTCGCCCCTTTCGACGGCAAGGGCAGGAACGTTCTTCGGGAGGCATGGTCGAGGGTGAGGCGATCGTCCCCCGAGGCGATGCTCGCGATTCTCGGCGGGGAACTGGAAGGTGATGATTCCCCTCGGGTGGTCGACGAAGGGGACGGCGTCCTCCGTCTCGCCCGGCCCTTGTCCCAGCCCGACTACCTGGGCATGGTCCGGGAGGCGTCGGCGGTCTGGGCGGTCCGCAAGCGTTTGGCCGGAGTGAGTTCGACCATCGACGCCGCGATGCACTACGGAAGACCGGTGATCGTCTCGGCCACCAACGTGTCGCCGGCCTGGTACACGGATGGAGTGGGGGGGGATCGCGGTCGATCATGGCGATCCGCGTTCGGTGGCAAGGGGCATCATCCGCGCCCTCGAGTCGAACGCCCCGAGCACCGACGCGGGATCCTGCCTCGGGGGCTTCGAGGGTGCGGTGGAGGCCCTCGCGGGGAGACGTCGTTTCACCCCGGCGGACCTGCCGGCTCACATTCGGGACCGGGAGGACCTTCGATGAACCGGTGCGACCCATCCATCAGGAATCGGGTGGGCGCTGCAGTCCGCCGGCGATCCCCGGATCGAGAGGATCATCGACGGCGCTCCCGGAACGGCACCTTCGAGCGGAGGAGTCCATGAAGATCACGGTCACTGGGGCGTCGGGCTTCATCGGGAATCGCCTCGTGGATCGTCTGCGCCGCGACGGTCACGAGATCCGGGCGGTCCATCGCACCCCGCCCCCGCCGGAACGCCGAGGGGACGGCGTCGAGCATGTGATCGAGGATCTCAACGATCAGGAGGCTTGTCGGCGGGTCTGTCGGGGATCGGACCGGCTCTACCATCTCGCCGCGGCGTCGGGCGGCGCGGGCTTCCAACGCGATCGTCTGCAGGGTCTGTTGAACGTGCGACATTCGACCCAGATCCTCCTCGCCGCCTGTGAAGTCGGCGTGGACCGGGTGCTGTTCGCCGGTTCCGCGATGCTGGCGAACCGGGACGTCACGCCGGATCGGATTCCGGGAGACACGAACTTCGCCCCGGTGCCCAGTGGCTACATGACGGAGAAGTTCTTCTCCGAGCAGCTCTGGTGCGCCATGGGGGATTCGGGGGCGATCGAGACCAGGGTCGCGCGTCTCAATCACGTGTACGGTCCGGGACGTTCCATCGGCGGAGTCGCCGAAGGCGTGACCGCCGCGATGTGTCGCAAGGCCGTCGAGGCCGTCCGACGTGGTGACAACATCATCGAGATCTGGGGCGATGGCAACCAGACACGAGCCTTCACGTACATCACCGACGCGGTCGAGGGCATCGAACGCGTGATGGGGATGGACTCCGGTGCGCCTGCGATGGTCAGCAGTCGTGAGACGACCTCGATCGACGGGCTGGTTGATCTGATCGAGGAGGTCGCGGGGGTGCGTTTCCGGCGTCGGTACGTGTCCGATTCGGGCACGACTTCCGCGAGCCACGTCCTCGACCACGCCGGTTCACGGGCGGCACTCGGATGGGAGCCGGCGGTGGGGATCGCCGAAGGGATGAGGTGGACCTACGAATGGGTGCGCGACCAGATCGACTCGTCGTCCGCCCGCGCCTGATCCGGGTCGACGACGGATGCGGGCGAATCCACCTTGGTTCCCCGGTCGGCTGGGAACGGCCAGCCTGCGAAGAGCAGCACGGTGTAGATCACGAACGAGGCGGTGAGCACGCAGCCTTCGACGCGGCTGATCCGGTGGCCGGAGAAGAGGATCGGGATCGTGGCGATGGCGACCAGGATCATCACCGGCAGGTCGAACTGGAACACTTCGATCGGAATCTCGATCGGGGTGACGATCGCGGTGATTCCGAGAATTCCCAGGATGTTGAAGACGCACGAGCCGAGGATGTTGCCGACCCCGAGATCGGTCTTCCCCCGGGCGACCGCGATCAGGCTGGTGGCGAGTTCCGGCGCGCTGGTGCCCCCGGCGACGATCGTGAGGCCGATGACCACTTCCGAGACCCCGAGCCCGCGGGCGACCTCCGTCGCGGACGACACGAGACGATCCGCGCCGAGCACCAGCAGGACCAGGCCCGCGCCCATCACCACGAGATCGAGCAGCATCGACATCCCGCCGCGACCGGGTGCGGCCGGGATCGCCTCGTCTTCGGCCGGATGACCACCGTCCCGACGGCTCGAGGTGAACGACCACCACAGAAACGCGAGCAGTCCCGCGGTCATCGTGGCGCCGAACAGCCGTCCGACGGTCCGGTGGGTCGCGAGCGCCGCGAGTGGAACGAAGCTCACCGCGATCATGACGATCGTCTCGCGGCGGATGATGCCGCGATCGACGGGGATCGGCGCGATCATCGCGGTCACGCCCAGCACCAGGGCGATGTTCATGATGTTCGAGCCGATCACGTTCCCGACCGCGATCTCGGCGTGGCCGGTGGTGGCGGAGGCGATCGAGGCGGCGAGCTCCGGCGCGCTGGTCCCGAAGCCCACGACCGTCACGCCGATCACGAAGTGGGAGACGCCGAATCGAAGGGCGAGTCTCCCCGCACCGCGGACCAGGAGTTCCGCCCCCGCGACGAGGACGCCGATCGAGAGGAGTAGGAGGAGGAGATTCGCTGTCATGGGTGTCGGGATTGTACGGCCTCGAGCGTACCGGTCCGCCGGACGTGGATTCACCGATCACCATCTCCGACACCCGGGAAGGGCCTCGGATTCCACCGGCGCGGTTTCTCCTATCATGCAGGCCCGCGGGAGACGATCCCCGATCCATTGTCTCGATCCGGAAGCGAACCGAAGATGACGTCAATCCACGAACTGCTCGGCGCCGAAGCCGACGATCTGCTCAACCATTCCGCCAAGGTCTCCAAGGACCTGCTGCACCTTCCCGGTCCCGACTTCGTCGATCGGATCTGGGCCACCAGCGACCGGAACCCGCAGGTGATGCGGAACATCCAGTCGATCTACGACCACGGCCGGCTCGGAGGGACCGGATACGTGTCGATCCTTCCGGTCGATCAGGGCATCGAACATGCCGCGGGTGCGAGCTTCGCGAAGAACCCGATCTACTTCGACGGTGAGAAGATCGTCGAACTCGCCATCGAGGGGGGCTGCAACGCGGTGGCGACCACCTTCGGGGTGCTGGGAAGCGTGAGCCGGAAGTACGCCCACCGGATCCCCTTCATCGTGAAGCTGAACCACAACGAACTGCTGACCTACCCGAATCACTTCAGCCAGATCATGTTCGGCTCGGTCGACGAGGCCTGGGAGCTCGGCGCCGCCGCGGTCGGCGCGACGATCTACTTCGGCTCCGAGGATTCGGATCGGCAGATCATCGAGGTGTCCGAGGCGTTCCACCGTGCCCACGAGCTCGGCATGGCCACCATCCTGTGGTGCTACCTCCGCAACGACGCCTTCAAGAAGGACGGCAAGGACTACCACGTCTCGTCCGACCTGACGGCGCAGGCGAACCACCTCGGGGTGACCATCGAGGCCGACATCATCAAGCAGAAACAGCCGGAACT
>NYSY01000171.1 GCA_002683215.1 Planctomycetaceae bacterium | reverse complement strand
GTTTCTCGTCCTCCGGGTGGGTGGTTGGCCGAGGATCTACACTGTGCGGATGCCTCGAACACGAACGATCGTCACGACCACGCTCGGGCTGCTTTTCGCCACACTTCCGCTCGTCGGATGCGGCGACGCCTCGGAGAACCCTGCCCCGACTCCTCCGGCCGCGGCGGAGCGGATCGCGGCTGCGAACCCGCCCGCCGCATCGGTGGCCTCGTCGACCGAGGCTTCGGCGTCCTCCAGTGCGGTGGGCTCGGAGGATCTCCTGGTGCCGGGCGGCTACATCCGCGTGGTGCCGTCGGCATTCGAACTGGGTGCGGTCGCGCCGGGCAGCGTGCATCCAATGACCTTCTCGATCTCGAACCTGGGATCGCAGGAGGTCGTGATCATCTCCGCCAAACCCAGTTGCGTGTGCACGACCCTGACCGATCTCACGGGCGCCAGGATTCCGCCCGGTGGGACGATCGAGATGGCGGCCTCCCTCGATGCTCCGAAGCAGCCCGGCGAGAAGGAAGCCAAGGTGTTTCTCCGGGTGCAGGGCGCCGACCGTCCGGCGACCGTTCGGATCAGGGGCATGGTCACGCTTCCCATTCAACCGACGCCGCCGTACGCGGAAGCGCTGAAGGGCGTGACCTCCGGGGTGATCGACCTCGCATCGACCGACGGTCGTCCCTTCTCGGTCCTCGCCTCGAACGGGGCGCCGCCGGTGTTCGTCGGCTTCGACCCGGCGAAGGACGCCCCCCGCGCGGCATACCGGGTTCGATGGTCGATCGACGGCATGGCGCCGACGGCGATTCCACGGTGGTGGATCTTCACCACGGACCGCCCGGAATGCGTGCTGGTGCCGTGCCGCGTTCGAAACGAGAACACCGGCGCCCGGCGGGACATGGCGCGGATGCAGCGTCACTGGATCATCGAGGACGACTTCGTGGATCTCGGCGTAGTCCGAATCGGGACACCGATCGAGGTCTCCTGCGTCATCAAGCACTACAACCCGCGAGGGGCCGGACAAGTGGAACAGGCGAACTGGTGGCAGGCCCAGATCGTGCAATCCGCCTCGCGGCAGTCGCTTCGCGCCGAATTCGCGGGCCTGGTCCGCCTGGACGAAGAGCGGGCCGAGGTGCGGATGAAGGTGACGCCGATCGGAAACCCCACCGAGCTCATGAACGCGTTCGTGGAGATCCGAACCGCGACCGGCGGTGGTCTTCTGGAATTCGCCGCGAAGGTCGATCGATGAGCGGTCGTGCCGTCGACGACCGTCGAGCTGCGGACGTCATCGAACTCCTGCGGTCCGCCGCGGAATCGCTTCGAACGCACCCCGGTCGGAAAGGGGCCGTCGACTGGATTCCGGTACGCGGCCGACTTCTCGCCACCGGTGACCTGCACGACAATCCGATGCACTTCCAGAAGGTGGTCGATCTCGCGCGGCTCGGTGCGGACCCGGATCATCACGTCGTGCTTCAGGAACTCATCCACGGCGAGCGGACCATGAACGGTCTCGACCTCAGCTACCGGATGCTGACCAAGGTCGCGAAGCTCGTCCTCGATCACCCCGGGCAGGTGCACCCGCTGCTCGCCAATCACGAGCTGGCGCAGATGGCGGGACACTCGGTGTCGAAGGGCGGCGGCTGCATGACGGCCCGCTTCCACGAGGGGCTGGACTACGTCTTTGGAGATGACTCGGACGAGGTCTTCGAGGCGCTCGGGACCTTCATCCGCTCGATGCCCCTCGCGGCGCGGACCGAGCATGGGATCTTCTGTTCCCATTCGCTCCCCGGCCCGGCGATGATGCCGCGGTTCGATCTCGACATCATCGAGCGAGAGCTCGTCCCCGAAGACTACGAGGCGCTGGTGGGCAGCGCCTGGATGATGGTTTGGGGTCGGGGGCACACCACGGAGCAGATGGAGACCATCGCCGAGCGATGGGGGGTTTCGCTCTTTCTGCTCGGCCATGCGTTCGTCGAGAACGGGATCGAGATGGCCGGACCACGCACGATCCTGATGAACACGGATCACGAGCGTGGGGCGGTGCTTCCCATCGATCTCGACGGCCCGGTGCCGACCGCGGAGTCGGCGATGTTCTCGGTGCTGCCGCTCGCGTCGGTGGGCTCGGCCTCGTGAAACGCACGGATTTCGCGCCTTCGACGATCGAATCTCCGCTCCTTGCGATCGAACTTTCGCAGCGCTCCGGCGGCGCGGCGGTGATCGATGCGGCGGGGGATGTCCACACGGTCGGCTTCGAGGGCGGGCGTCGTGATCGAGATGACGTCCTGCCCGGAATTCATGCGGTGCTCGCGCAGGCGGGCATCGCGGCATCGGCGCTCCGCACCGTCGCCGTCGACGTCGGGCCCGGTGGATTCACGGGGCTTCGAATCTCCATCGCGGCGGCACAGGCGATCGCGGAGGTCGCGGGCGCGGTGGTGGTGGGCGTGCCGGGTGCGGTGGTCGCCGCGGCGGGAACGCCTTCCCTGCGCGAGGCGACGGGTGAGATCATCGTCCTCTCGGCGGCGAAGGCCGGGACGGCGTGGCGAACCCGTCTGGGACGTGAGACGACCGACCGGGGCTGGCGGATCATCGGTGATCCGGGAATCGTCGATCGGGCGGACGACGTGGGATGCGCCGCGGTGATCGCCGACGAGCACGTGCCGTCGGAGCTCGTCCGATCCGCGATATTCGATCCCCCGATCCTCGCGCCAAGCTTCGAGGCGACCGCCGTCGCCCGCGTCGCCCTCGACGGCGGGCCCGATCTCCTCGTGCACTCCGATCCCGCCCGGTTGATGCCGATCTATCCGCGGGAGCCCGAGGCCGTACGACGATGGCGCGAGCGTCCTGCCCGATAATCGGAAGAACCGCCTTCGTCCGCCTTCGAGTCTTCACTGAACTCGTCGTCCGTCGGGGCCGATGACCAGAGAGCGGCCTTCAGGGAATCGCCCGGCAGGCACCACGCTCCGTGAAAGGTCTCGGTCGGATGGATGACAAGGCACGATTTCAACGACTTTCCGACAAGCAGGTCCTCACCACCGGTGAGGCGGCGGAACTCTGCAACGTCAGCCAGCAGACGATCATCCGATGCTTCGACAACGGTCGGCTCACGGGATTTCGCGTGCCGGGATCGCGCTTTCGAAGGATCCCTCGGGCCGAACTCATCCGGTTCATGAAGGCCAACGAGATTCCCGTCGAACTGCTCGACGGAGACCTGACCCGGATTCTCGTCGTCGACGACGATCCGAGCATCGTCCGAATCATCGGCGAAATGCTCGAACGCGAGGACCGGTTCGAGGTTCGGACCGCGAGCACCGGCTACGACGCGGGCATGATGACCCGTGAATTCCGTCCGAACGTCATCCTGCTCGACTACATGCTGCCCGACGTCAACGGCAACGTGGTGTGTCAACGGATCAAGGCGGATCCCGATCTCGCGGACACCCGCGTGGTGATCATCTCGGGCGTCGTGCGCCAGGAGGAGATCGACGATCTGATGGCGGCCGGCGCCGACGCGTTCATTCCCAAGCCGTTTCAGGTCGGTGCGCTCATCGAGTGCATCGACGGGGTGCTGACCGCCTGAGGGGGACGTCATGCAGAACGAAGCCGTCACCGAGCGGATTCGGATCCTGACCGACCGCATCGATCGCCTTCCGGCGCCCGGCGCGGTGGCGATTCGATTGTTCGAGGTCACCTCCTCCTCCACCGCCGGAGTCGACGAGGTGGTCTCGGTGCTCGCTTCCGACCCGTCTCTCGCGTCGAGAATCCTTTCGCTTTGTCGACGGTGCAACCAGGACCTGGTTCAGGAAGTCGAGACGCTGGAGCACGCGGTCGTCCTTCTGGGTTTCGATGAGATTCGATCGGCCGCGCTGTCGATCGAGATCTGCGGCCTACTCGGCCCGGACCCCGAACCCGCGATCGCGGTCGACCTGAGGCGACATGCGTTGATCACCGCTTCCATCGCACGAACCCTGGCCACGCGGCTGGGCGGAATCTCCGAGCTCGAACCTTCAACGGCGTTTCTCGCGGGTCTGCTGCACGACCTCGGTCATCTGGTGCTCGCATCCGTCATTCCCGGTCCGATGAGCGAACTCGCGGAGAGCGCCCGGATTCGGAACGAGGACTTCGACGAGACGCTTCGCCGGGTGATCGGTGCCGACGGCGGAATGATCGGTGATCGAGTCGCCGAGCGATGGGGCTTCCCGGATTCCCTCCGTGGTCTGATCGCCCGCGCCGGGCGAGGGCCGGCCGCGATTCCCGAGACGTCGAATCGCGAGCTGGAACTGGTGGTGGGCCTCGCCGACGCGATCGCGAGGAATCACGGGCTCGGAGCGATCGGCAGGCGTCCGGGTCGCGGGATGATTCGCGAGTTCGAGTCGGCGCTCGGTCTGGAATCCGGGATCGTCGAGGACCACCTCGCGGAGTCTCTGTCGATCGCGACCCGATCCGCGGAGACCCTGGGGCTCGATGGCGAACCGCTCGCGACCCACCTGTTCAGAAGACTCGGGGAGTCGTGTGCCGAGGTCGATCGAATACGGTCCGCCGACCCCCGTTCGCTCGAAGGGCGAAGGGCGGCCGAATCCACTTCGGCGGCGTGCATCGATTTCCTCGAGAACGTTGCGACGGTGACGACGCGCGTCGAGTTCGAGCGCGCGGTGCTCCGCTCGATTCGAGACCATCAGCCCGATGCGGGCGTGGTGATCGCCAGCGAGATCGGCGGTGATTGGTTCGGTTCGCATCCAGACACTGCTGTGGAGACGCCGATCGCGGGAGATCCCGAAGTCTGGGTTCGGTCGGAGCTTGCGGACCTTCCGAGCGACCGTGGGGTGCGGTTCCGGCTCCTCGGCTCATCCGCGGGTGGAATGCTGGTGGGGGTGCGCGGTCGGTTCGACATCGACGAGGGACTCGTGGCGGCGTGGCATGCGTGCCATTCGCTCATCGAGCGCGGCGAGCGAGCGAGACGGGAGGCGGAACGGGAGATCGCCGGCTACCGGACCGAGATCGAGCTTGCCCGCCGGACCGCCGTGCTCGACGCGGATGCGAGCGTGGCCGAGATCGCCGCTGGAGCGGCGCACGAGATGCACGATCCGCTCACCGTGATCTCGGGGCGTACCCAGCTCCTGCTGGGACGCAGCGGAGATCCGTTCGTGGATGAAGGTATCCGGGAGATTCATGCGGAGACCCTGGTCCTCGCGGATCTCGTTCGGGGGCTCCACCGTCACGCAACGGGTGGTCGGATCGCGGCCGTCATGATCGCATCGGACGATTTGCTCGATCGATGCGCGAATGCTGCGCGGGCGGTGATTCCGGAAACCGTCTCGTTCGAGTCGATCGGCAGCACGGAACCGGTCGACTTGTGCGTCGACGTCCGGAGAATCACGGATTTGACGGTCGAAGCGGTTCGTAACGCCTGCCAGACGAAGGAAGACGTGCGGATTCGCCTGAGAAGTTCAATCGACCGTGTGGATGGCCGATGGTCACTCTTGGTTGAGGACGATGGTCCCGGGTTCGGGCGGAGTTCGCTCGAGCACGCGTTCGATCCCTTCTTCAGCCAGCGAGCCGCCGGAAGGCGGCCGGGACTGGGTCTGACGGTCGTGCGTCGGATCGCGGAAGCGCACGGAGGAACGGCCTCCGTGCACAACGTTTCCGAGGGGGGAGGGTGCCTCGTCGTCACTCTCCCGATCGATGGGACGACCAGCGCCGCGGCCTGACGCGGATCGATTTGCGACTAGGGGAGATGAAATGAACTTCGAGCCTGAGATGCACGAAACGAACGCCACGCCGACGAGTCACGCGGAATCCTCCGTGTTCCGAGTCCTGGTCTGCGCGTCTCGTCCCGAGATGATCGCCCTCACCGCGTTGCTGGAAGCCTCCGACGGGAGATGCCGATGCATCGTCTCGAACGACGTCGACGAATTTCGCGGCCGGTTGCTTGAAGACCGGTGCGAGGTCGTCCTCGTCTCGGAGGAGGATCTGGACCGTTCGCTCGCGGACGATGTCCGACGCCTTCAGCCCCACGGTTCCGTGGTGGTCGCGGCGCCCACGGTCGACGTGGACGGCATCCGACGAGCGATGCAGTTGGGTGCGACGGACTTCCTGTCCGGCCCGATGTCGGCCGAGGAGGTCGAGCGGCGAATCGAAGCCGCCGCCCGTCGAAGCCGGGAGCGGGTCGAACATGAAGAACGAATGCACCGGCTGCGAAGTCTGAGTCGACGCCTCGAAGCGGAGGCGCGAGCGGCCGAAGATCTCGAATCGGCGGAAACCAGTGAAGAGGTGCCGACCGAAACCGCCGGGCCCGAGACGACGTCGGAGCCGCCGTTCGAGGGCGGTTCGGATCAGGTCCGAAAGCTGGACGAGGTCGCGATGTGCAGCGAATTCCGCACCTTGATCCGACAGGAACTCGACGTCGAGGACCTTCTCCGGACGGCGCTCGAATTTCTGCTCGTCAAGACGGGGCCCACGAACGCCGCGGTCTATCTCGCGGGTGGCGACGAGTCCTTCGGGCTCGGCGCCTACGTGAACTGCGATCTGCCCCGGAAGTCGGTCGAACCGATGCTTCGCCGACTCTGCGACGAAGCCTGCCCCGCCGTCGCCGAACACATCGACGTGCTTCGTTTCGAGGATGCCAAGGACTTCGTCAGCGAGTGCGAACTCGGTCCCGAGGTTTCGGCGGATCTCGAGATGGTCGCGGTACCGTGCCACCACGACGGCGAGTGCTTCGCGGTGATGTTCCTCTTCCGTGACAGCGAGCATGGATTCGAAGACGAGACTGCGCAGGTCCTCGGCGCACTCCGCTCGATTCTCGCCGAGCAACTGGCCACGCTGATCCGGGTCCACAACCGACTCGAGAACGCCTGGCCCGACGCGCCGGCCGATGATGAGGATACGGACGAAGACCTCGGCTGGGACGATCTCGCGGCCTGAGCCCGATGGATGGTCAGCCGGATTCGGGGCGTCGGACCAGCACGGTGACGCCACCGGTGACTCGATCACCCTTCGCGACCAGCACTTCGACGCCCGGTCGGTCCCGGACGATCAGTTCGGTCGTCGAACCGAACTTGATCATGCCGAAGCGGGTTCCGCGTCGGAGCCGATCGCCGACGCCGACCGGACACACGATGCGCCGCGCGATGGCGCCGGAGACCTGTCGGATTCCGACGGGGTCTCCCTGCTCGTCCCGGAGCACGATGAGATTCGATTCGTTGACGCGGGCCGACTCCTCGGATCTCGCGTCGAGGTACTTGCCGGGACGATGCGTGACCGAGACGATCTCGCCGTCGCACGGCGCCCGGTTGAGGTGGACGTCGAGCACGCTCAGGAAGATTCGGACCAGCACCGCGGGCTCGTCGCCGGTCGCTTCGTGACGGTCGAGCCGCTCGACGAGGCTGATCCGGCCGTCCGCCGGAGAGATGAAGTCTCGTGGATCTTCGGTCGCCACGCGTCGGCCGAGGGGGTCCCGGAAGAAACCGGCGACCGTGAGCCAGCACAGGCCGATCGGGATCAACGCCCACCACCACTGAAAGAGAACGGAGGGGATCGCGAGAAGAACCGCGATCACCGTCGCGATGCCCCATTCACGTCGGCCGTATCCGGTCAGAAGCACGGTGGGAGTTCCGGTCCGAAGCCGATGGATGATCGGAAGTCGTTCGCCACGACCCGCGACCTTCCGATCACTCGGAGGCCTTGCCGATGAAGAAGCCGAGGAGGCCGAAGATGATCAGGCCGCCGAGCAGACCGCCGGCCCAGACCATCATGCCGCTGGCCATCATCGTCGCGAGGGCGGGAAGAATGCCTGCGGTCCCGACGAATGCCATCAACGCGACGAGGCAGAGCGACGCGACCGCGACGATGCCCATGCCGACGGTGAGGCCGGACCAGCCGCCTTCGTAGGTTTCGACCATCATCGGGACGCCACCGACGGGCATGCCGCCCAGGTTGTTACCGCCGCTTTCCGCGCCGGCGGCCTCGAAGAGGCCGCTCGAACTCGCGGGGATGGCGGGATCGTCGTCGTTGGAATAGACCTCGTCGAGGAGTTCCGCACCGAGCGAGGTGTCGTCGGATTCCCGGGTGAGATCGAGCAGGCCGCTGCCGCTGCCGACCGTCTCGAGGGAGAGATCGTCCTTGAGAAGGTCCTCGCCGGAGGACTCGCTCTCGAAGGCGCTGATGCCGGTTCCCATGCCGCTGCCGGCGAGGAAACTGTCGTCGGCGCCAGGCGCCGCGGAATCTTCGAGGCCGATCTCGCCACTCATCTCGAGTGATGCTTCATCACCATCGATGCCGGGCGCGGATCCGCTGAGACCCAGCGAGTCGGCTTCGCCACTCTCGTCGAGCGAGATGGAGAGATCGCCGAGATCGTCGTCGGTCGAGGCGAGCATGTCGATCTGTTCCACCCGGAACATGTCCTGATCGTCCTGCTTGAACGACTGGACCTCGCCACTCTTCGCCATCGCGATCAGCTCGTCCACGGACTTCCCGAGCTTGCCTGCGGCCTCTTCAGCCGAGTAAAACATCTTCGCCATCGGATCTGCATCTCCTGGGCCAGAGGCCCGGTCGTGGTCGAACCGAGCGGCGGTCGGCCTTCGTGGCCGGACCTCGCTCGCGGGAATCATGAAGGCTACCCCGGCTCTGCGAGGCCCGCAAGGTATTCGAGGCTCATGCACCGCAGGATCCGCCTCGGGATCGCGTTAGCCGCCACAATGGACCGATGAGCCGTACCGGACCAAATCCAGAGACGGAGGTCTTTCGGTCGGTCGAGGCCGGGCGGATCGAGCCGGGCTGGATCGCTTCACGCCTCGAATCATGGTTTCCGGGGCACCAGCGGGATCTGCCCTGGCGTCAGCGTCGAACCCCATGGCGAACCCTGGTGAGCGAACTGATGCTCCAGCAGACCCAGGTCTCCCGGGTGGCCGAACGGTTCGAACCTTTCATCACCCGATTTCCTGATCCGGCCGCGATGGTCGCGGCGGGCGAGGATGCGGTGGTCGCCGCCTGGGAGGGGCTCGGGTACTACCGGCGGGCGCGTCTTCTTCACGCCGCGGCGGTGGCCATCCGCGATGACCACGGTGGTGAGGTGCCCGACACGGTCGAAGCGCTGCTCGGGCTTCCCGGGGTCGGCCGGTACACCGCGGGGTCGATCGCCTCCATCGCGTTCGGTCGGCCGGCACCCATCGTCGACGGCAACGTGATCCGGGTCATCGCCCGGATCGACGCCATCGACGCCGCGTCGGACGATCCGGCGCTGATCGAGCACTGCTGGCGGCGTGCGGAAGGGCTCGCCGCGGTGGCCGAATCGCCGGGAGTTCTGAACGAATCTTTGATGGAGCTCGGGGCCACCGTGTGCCGTCCCGGAACACCGTCTTGCGAAACGTGCCCGCTCGGTGATCGTTGCGGCGCGCGGCGGGAGGGAATCGAGGATTCGATTCCCCGATCCAAGCGGCCGCCCCAGCGCGAGCTGGTACATCTTCATTCCATCCTGCTTCGTCGCGGAGAGCGGATCCTGTTGCGTCGCCGACCCTCCAAGGGGATCTGGGCCGGCCTCTGGGAGCTTCCTTCAGTGGAGTCCGCCTCCAGGCTCGAACCGAAAGCGATCGCGGCGGGGCTCGACTTCCGCGTGGAAGGACTCCGGCACGTGGAGTCGTTTCGCCGCTTGCTGACGCACCGCGAAGTCCATTTTCACGTCCACGAGGGACGGACCCGGGTCCGAAGGGGGACCTGGTGCGATCGCGGGGCCGCTTCAATGCTGGCGATGTCGAAGCCCATGCGGCTTCTGGTCGATCGCCGGGCCTGGGGTGCGACCGACTGACGCGGTCAGTTGCCGGTGCCGACGGATGCGAGGACTTCGCCCTCTTCGCGACTGTCGCGTTCCTCGCGTCCACCCGGATAGGCGATCCGCGAATGGTAGATCGCGCAGAGGCTCTTGATGATCGAGTCCTCGATCACCCGGAGTTCGCGGAAGGTCAGGTTGGACTCGTCGAGCTGGCCGTCGTCGAGGCGACGCCGGCACATCCTTCGCACCAGTGACTCGATCCGGCTGGGCGTGGGGTCGCCCATCGCCCTCGTCGCGCTTTCGATCCCGTCGCAGAGCAGAAGGATCGCAGCTTCGCGGGTGCGGGGCTTCGGGCCCGGGTAGCGGAATTCGAACTCGTCGACCTCGCCACCTTCGTCGGCCGCCTTCTCCTTCGCGGCGTGGAAGAAGTACTCCACGAGCGAGGTTCCGTGATGGCTCTCGATGAAGTGCCGGAGCGACTTCGGCAGGCCGTACTCCTGGGCGAGTTCGAGGCCGTCCTTCACGTGACCGATGATGACCAGAAGACTCATCGCGGGGCTGAGCTTGTTGTGCTTGTTGCTGCCGCCGCCCTGGTTCTCGATGAAGTACTCGGGCTTGTTCAACTTGCCGACGTCGTGATAGAGGCCGCCCACGTACACCAGCCGACTGTCGGCGCCGATCGCTTCGGAAGCGTTTTCGGCGATCGAGGCGACGGCGAGGGAATGGTTGTAGGTCCCGGGCGCCCGCGACTGCAGTTCCCGGAGCAGGGGCTGCCTGGTGTCACGGAGCTCGGCGAGCGTGAGTCCGGTCGTGATGTCGAAGAGCTGCTCGATGCTGGGCATGATCCCCAGCATCAGGAACCCGGCGAAGAGCGTGCCGGCGCAGCCGAAGGCCGCCCGGACGATCGCCTGGGTGAACGCGCCGTCGGTTTCCAGTGGAATGGTCGCGAGGCCCTGGGCCAGAAGAACCAGTGCGGCCACGCCACCCGAGACCACCGACGCCCGGACGAACGCGCCGCGGTTCGGAATCTCCTCGAGTTGGAAAGCCAGCGTCGAACTCACGGCGAACAGTGCGATCGCATAGGCGGTCGAAGCGCCGACCGCGATGGTGATGCAGACTGCGCCGAGAAGGCCCGCGAAGATCGCGATGCGGCGGTCGTAGGCGAGCGTGAGCGTGATGGCGAGGATCGAGATGGCGAGGGCCGCGCCGAACGGAGCGAGCCTCGGAAACGCGACGGCGAAGAAGGAGGCGAGCGTGGTCGTGCCGACGAGCATGAGGAGAACCACCGCCAGTCGCGTGGTGCTTCTCGCGATTCGCGAATAGAAGGTCACGCCGTGGCCGGCCAGGAGGACCGTCACCACGAAGGCGAGGAACATCCATCCGGCGACGCGGCTCCAGGTTCCCTGGAAGCCGCCCGCTTCGATCGCGTTCACGAGGACGAGCGATGCCAGTTCGATGGAGCCGGTGTCGAGCACGTCGCCCCGGGCGTAGATCAGTTCTCCCGCGGCGTGCTCGGTGAAGACGTCCGCGACGCGGTTGGCCGCCTCGTCCGCGGCGAGGCTGGTGCTCGCCGGGTCGAAGAGCACGGTGGGGCCGGGCCGGTTGATGATCGCCGCGACGACGATCTCCGCCGCGTCGCGCGGGAATCCCGAGTAGCGGGCGAGCTTGATCAGGTTCTTCCGCACCGTCGAGGTCATCTCGTCAGGGACGAGTTCGATCGCACGATCGACGGTGACCGCGGTGGTCCGATCGGCGACGGGGACGGCAGCTTCCGTGGTGGTTCCCACATCCGGGGACGCCGGTGCGGAATCCGGTCCGGGCTTCGGGTCGGCGGAATTCGCGACGGCGGTCTCGATCGGTGGGGGTGGGAGGACCCGCCGCGTCGGCGTGGTCGAGAATCGTTGGAATTCGAGGGTCTCGAGCAGCGGCTCGAAGTTCCACAACGCCACGATGAACTCGTCGACCGACTCTCGCCAGGTCGGCGTGACACCGTCCGGGGTCTGGTACTTCTGCAAGAGGGTGAGGGAGGTGTCGGTCAGTCCGAATCGCGCCTGAAGTTCCTCGCCGACCTCGTCGACGGTGACCTTGGATCGGGCCGCCACCGGAAGTCCCATCAGTTTGGCCCGCAGATCGGCGAGATAGGTGGCGTCGGCGATGTAGAAGCGTGGAGAGGCCTGCTTCGCGTCGGTTCGACGCCGATCGGTCTCCGCCGAATCCAGGACGCTGAAGGCGATCGGGTTCACCAGGCTGTCCGTCGCGACCTCGCCGGGCCAGACCCGCGTGTTCGAGCGCGTCCAGGTGGTCACGAGCGTCAGCAACACCGAGACGACGAGTACCGCCACGGCGCCGTGGACGAAGAGGGGCTGCCGCGCGATCTCGAGGATCGTCGGCCCCTTCGGCCGGATGGACGCTGAAATCCGACTGCGTCGGGTACCGCGTTGCTTGAAGATTCGGGACAGGGGTCCGATGGTCGGGGTCCTCCGTCGGGTTCGGCCGCTTCGACGACCGATCCGAGACTTGGAAATACTACGACGGGACACGATTTCGTTCACTCGGAACCGACCCAACATTTTCATCGGCGGTTCGATCCTCTCGATACGGGGTGATTCCGCTTGAGGATCGAACCGGGGGAATTTGGATCGCAGGGGGCTGGCTATTACCGGACAAATGGGCTTCCTTGGGTCTCGAACCCGATTCCACCGGAGTACCATCCCGGTGATGCGATGGAAGCCGACTTCAATCGATGCCCGGCCGAAGATCCTTTTCACGGGTGTGGCGATCGGCCTCGCGGGTGTTGGTTGCACCTCCGACCCGGCGCCGGCGGCGGCCTCGAATCAGGTGCTGCATCAGCCGCCGGAATTCGGGGTGGGCCTGCCAGGTGAAGATGATCGCTGGGCTTCGGCCACGCTCGACGCCCGACAGTTCGATGAGTTGCGCCGGGTGCTGCGATCGATGGTGACGGGAGATCCGCCCCCGCTCGAGCCGGCCTCGTACGGGATCCGATTCGAAGACGTGCCGAACGCGATCCTGACCGCGGCACCCGAAGTCGAGATGGCGGTCACGGGGCAACGTCTGAACCCCGCCGTCGCCACGGTTCGTTTCAAGGACGGCAGTGGTCGCGTCGGCACCGCGAAGATCGAGTTGCGCCGAATGGGCACGGTCGCTTCGGTCGAATTCCTCACCGGCAGAGATCGCGAATCACTCCGCATCCAGCAGCAGATCGAGCGTGACGTCCGCGCGAGCGAAGGCCGCTTGGGGGAGGGGGCCGAGGCCCTCGCGATCCTCGAAGCGGCGGTCCGGGATGCAGGAGGCACGGTCGAGGCTCGGGACTACGAATCCGAACGATACGAAATCAATCTCCTCATGCTCGACAACCAGCCGGCGCAGCTCGTCGTTCGCCGCGAGCCCGATCCGAAGGTCCTGTCGTGGAAGGCCTGGGCGGGCACCTTCCCGGACGGGTCGAAGGCCGAAGCCCTCGGACGTGCTTTCGAAGCGGCGCTGCACGCCTGGGCGAAGATCCCACAACCGGTTCAGCCCGATCCCTTCGATTCGCGGTGAAGCCGGATCGGAAGCCCCTCGAAACACCGTTCTTCGCGTCACGCCTTCGAACGCATCGTCTCGAGCGCCGACGCCGTTCGGAGCAGCAGCGGTTCGGCGAAGGCCGGGGCCTGGAGGTGGAGGCCGACGGGGAGTGCGTCGCCGTCGTCCTCGGCGATGCCGCCGGGAATCGAGATCGCCGGGATTCCCGCGATGTTCGCGTTCACCGTGTAGACGTCGTTCAGGTACATGGACACCGGGTCGAGATCGGCGTCGAGGCGGAACGCGGGGGCGGGGGTGGTGGGGCCGAGCAGGACGTCGCATTGCGCAAAGACCCCGTCGAACTCCTGCTTGATCAATCGGCGGACCTTGAGGGCACGGGTGTAGTAGGCATCGTAGTACCCGGCGCTGAGCACGTAGGTTCCCAGCAGGATCCGGCGTCGGACCTCGGGTCCGAAGCCTTCGCTGCGGGTGCGGGCGTAGAGCGCTTCGAGCCCTTCGCCGGGAATGGCTTCGGCGCGATGGCCGTACCTGATGCCGTCGTAGCGTGAGAGATTGCTGCTCGCTTCCGCGGGTGCGATCACGTAATAGGTCGAAATTCCGTGGTGCGTGAGCGGGAGATCGACGTCGACGATCTTGACGCCGGCGTTTCGTAGCGCGTCCAGGGTCTCGTTGAAGCGATCGGTCACGCCGGGGTGGTTTTCATCGGTGACGTGTTCGCGTGGGATGCCCACCCGAAGTCCTTCCAGATGCAGCGGGCCGTCCGAGAGCGGCGATTCGACCGGCATTTCCGAGGTGGTCGCGTCATGGGGATCGACGCCGGCCATCACCTCGTAGAGCAGGGATGCATCCCGGACGCTCCGGCTGATCGGGCCGATCTGATCGAGGCTCGAGCCGAAGGCCACGAGACCGTAGCGCGAGATCCGACCGTAGGTCGGCTTGAATCCGACGCAGCCGCAGAAGGCGGCGGGCTGGCGGATCGAGCCGCCGGTGTCGGAACCGAGGGCCACGTCGGCGCAGTCGGCGGCGACGGCCGCGGCGCTGCCGCCGCTCGATCCGCCGGGCACGCGGTCCACCCCGTGCGGATTGCGGACCGGGCCCCAGGCGCAGTTCTCGGAGGAGGAGCCCATGGCGAATTCGTCGAGGTTCGTCTTCCCGATGATCGTCGCGCCGGCCTTTCGAAGGCGCAAGATGGCGGTCGCCTCGAAGGGTGACCGGTAGTGTTCGAGCATCTTCGAACTGCATGTGGTCCGGCCTTCGGTGGTGCAGAGATTGTCCTTCACCGCGACGATCGCGCCGGCGAGGGGTCCCGGATTCTCACCGGCGGCGAGTCGAGTGTCGATGGAATCGGCGTGACGCCGCGCGTCCTCGCGCAGGACCTCGCGAAAGGCATTGAGGCCGGGGTTGACGTCGTCGATCCTCGAGAGCATCCGCTCGAGCCGATCGGTCGTCGTGGCTTCACCGTCTCGAACGGACCGGACCCGGGCGACGAGATCGTCGGCGTGGTCCCGATCGGTGGATTGATTGGAGTCGTTGTTCACGTGCTTCACGGCGCCTCAGGCGCCGCCCTCCCCGAGGACCTTGGGGACGGCGATGAAGGGGCCTTCGGTCCGTGGGGCCATGCGAAGCAGGACCTCCCGGTCCAGCAACGGGCCCGGCTCGTCCTCGGCGAGGCGATTGACGACGTCCTGGGGTCGGGGCATCGGTTCGACCTCGTCGACGTCGAGCGACTGGATCGCCGCCACGTGCCCGAGGATCGCGGAGAGATCGCGTCGGGCGGCCTCGAGTCCGTCCTCGTCGAGGGCGAGCCTCGAAAGGGTTGCGACGCGAGCCACATCGTCGATCGAAGGCATCGGATTCGAATCGGATTCGTTCATGCAGCGAAGAGTAACGCTCCGACGCGTTCGGGGCGGCAGGCGGTACGATCTCGCCTCCGCCGCAGCCGAACCGTCTCGCGATCCTCACCGTTCTCCGGACCTCCGACGTGACCAAGCCCCGCCCCAACCTCTTCGTCTCGATCGTCACCCGTGTGGTCGTCTGTGTCGTGGTGCTCGGGGCTGGAATCCTCGTCGCCGTCGTGCTGACCGCGACCGGGCCCACCGCGGCACGCGTGGAAGGCGGTGCCGCCGCGGCGAAGATCCGGGTGCTCCGCGCCCCGCGGATCCCCGTGGCGCGTCGTTGGACCGGTTACGGGACCATTCGGTCGCTCGACACCGCGACGATTCCCTCGGAGGTGGTGTCCACGGTGGATTCGATCCCCGGGGACATCGAGGCGGGCGTCGCGGTCGAGGCCGGACGCCTGATCGCCGAACTTCGTCCCTTCGACTTTCTCGAGCAGCTCGCGGTCATCGACGAGCAGCGGTCGGAGGTCGACGCCGAGATCGATCGACTGAAGACGGAGTCCGAGATCCTCGTCCGCCGCCGTGAGATCGCCGCCCGGGAACTCGAGATCATCACCGAGGATCTCGCGCGGGTCCGATCCGCGGCCGACCGGGGCGCCGCGGTGGAGCGGGAAGTGGACTCGGTCGAGCAGCGACTGCTCGCCGCACGGCGCGCCGTCGTCGGTCTCGACGAACTCGGATCCCTGCTGCCGGTTCGCCGGGCCGCGGCCGACGCCCGTCGCGACGGTCTCCTCGCGAGTCGGCGGCTGGCCGAGGAACAGGTCGATCGTTGCACGGTCGTCGCGCCCTTCGACGGAGTGCTTTCGGATCTCCTGGTCGGGATCGGTGAACAGGTCGCGGTGGGCAGTCCGATCGCGAGGATCGTCGGTCCGGACCGGCTCGAACTCGTGCTGCGGATTCCGGCGAGCTGCCGTGGCCGAGTGGTGCCCGGCGACCGGGTGGTGATCCGCCGGACCGTCACCGCCGATCCGATCGATGCGGTGATCGCCCGCGTCTCGCCGATCGACGACGCGACGACGAGAACCATGACGGTCTACGTCGAGATCGACGGTTCCGACGGCCGGATCGTGCCCGGGCTCTTCGTGAGTGGAACCGTTCACGAGGCGGACCGGCAGGTTCGAAGCGTGGTGCCGCGCCGCTCGATCCGACACCAGCGGGTGCTGCTCGTGGAGGATGAACGCATTCGTAGCATGCCCGTCGAGCCCCTCTTCGGATTCGACCGCACGGTGGACGAGAGCGGCCTCGAGGACCGGCAGTGGATGGTGCTCGCCGAACCGCTGCCCGAGAACGCCCGGATCGTGCTCGACGCCTCGCGGTCGTTGCCGGAAGGCATCCTGATCGAATCGCGGCTCGTCGGTGAGGACTCGGATTCCGAGGAGACGGGCCCGTGAGTCTTCCCTCGTTCGGGGCCCGTCGACCGGTTCCCGCGAATCTCCTGATGCTCGCGTTGATCATCGGCGGGATCTACGCCGGCCTCAACATGCGCCGCGAGTTCTTCCCGGAGATCGATCCCGAAGCCGCCCGTGTCGAACTCATCTACCCCGGCGCGACGCCGCGGGAGATCGAAGAGTCGATGGCCCGCAAGGTCGAAGACGCGGTCGGAACCGTCCAGGAGGTCCGGCGGATCGAGACCACGGTCAGCGAAGGGGCGGGGATCCTCGTGGTCAAGTTCGACGAGGGGACCGACATCCCCGAAGCGATCGAGGACGTCGAACGAGCGATCGAACGGCTCTCGGATCTGCCAGATGACGCGGAACGGATTCGAGTGGTGGAGTTCGAACCGAATCTCCCGGTCATCATCCTGACGCTGCACGGCGGGGTCGACGAACGGGTGCTGAAGTCCGCGATGCGGACGATCATCGACGACCTCGAATCGCTTCGCGGCATGGGTTCGCTCCAGGTCTCCGGTCTCCGGGACTATGAACTCCGGGTCGCGGTCGAGCCCGAGCGTCTGGTCGAGAACGGACTGCCGATCACCGCGGTCGCCGATGCGATCCGGGCCTGGACGCTGGAGCTTCCGAGCGGTTCGCTTCGCGGGGCCGGGGGCAACGTGAACGTCCGCACCATGGGCGTGGCGGAGCGGGCGGAGGCGATCCGCTCGATCGTGGTCCGGGCCCGCCCCGACGGAAGCATGCTCAGGGTCGGGGATCTCGCGACCGTCACCGACGACTTCGTCGATGTCGACCTCGAGGAGTGGTTCGAAGGGCAGCCGGCGAGCAGCGTGACCATCTTCAAGACCGGAACCCAGGACGCGGTGGCGATCGCGAGAATGGCCTACGCCTACGTGGCCGGACGGCAGAAGGAGGGCTTTCCGGGGCCGGTCTGGGCGGAGTGGCTGGGCACGCCGGAGTGGGAGGCGTACGAACTGGGACTGAGCCGTCCCGAGCCGCTGCCCGCGGACCTGGTGGCCCACAACGATCTTTCCCGCTTCATCCAGGGACGCCTCGAACTGCTTTCGCGGAATGCGCTGCAGGGCGCCGGCCTGGTCTTTCTCGCCCTCCTGCTGGCCCTCAATCTGCGCGTGGCGTTCTGGGTGATGGTCGGGCTCTTCACCGCGATCTGCGGCACCCTGCTCGCGATGACCGCGCTCGGGGTGACGCTCAACCTGCTCACCATGTTCGGGCTGCTGGTCACGCTGGGGATGCTCACCGATGATGCCATCGTGGTCAGTGAGAACATCACGGCCCGCAAGGATCTCGGCGAGACGCCGCGGACCGCCGCGGTTCGCGGCGGAGAGCAGGTCTTCTGGCCGGTCGTCGGCACGGTGCTCACCACGATCGTCGCCTTCCTCCCCCTCACCTTCATCAGCGGAAACATCGGGAAGCTGCTGGGCGCGCTGCCGATGGTGGTGTTCTGCGCCCTCGCCATCAGCGTGCTGGAATCGATGCTGATCCTGCCTTCGCACATGGTCCACGCCCTCCGCGGCATGCTCCAGAGTCGGGGCGGCGGGATCTTCGGGGTCGCGGATCGGTTCGCGGCCTGGCGGGACCGGCGGATCGTCTTCCCCGCCACCGAGATCTACGGCCGGGTCGCGAGGCGGAGCGTTCAGTACCGCTGGATCGCGGCTTCCATCGCCCTTGCCCTGCTCGCGATCTCCTTCGGCATGTACGCGGGTGGTCGCGTGCCCTTCGTCTTCCTTCCGACCGAGGACTCCGAAAACGTGGTCGTCGATCTTCGGATGCCACCCGGTACCGAGCTTGCGGAGACTCGTCGGGTGGCGTCGCGCATCGAGGCGGCCGCGCGGTCCCAGTCGGAGGTCGACTTCACCAGCCTCGCGATCGGATCCAGCTTCGACGTCAACACCGGTCTCGAGAATCCCGGCTCCAGCGCGATTGCGCAGATCTTCTTCGAACTCTCCCCGATCGAGCGCCGCGATCGAGCCAGCTCCGAGATCATCGACGCGATCCGACGAAAGGCCGGCGATCTCTCGGAGGTCGAGCAGATCTCCTGGCGGGAGATCGACGGTGGTCCCGGCGGGTCCGACATCACCTTCGAGATCTCCGGCAAAGACGACATCGCGATCGACGCCGCGGTGGTGGACGTCAAGGAACTCTTCGCCACCTACGAGGGCGTCTTCGACATCGCGTCGGATGATTCGGTGGCCCAGCGCGAACTGCGGATCTCGCTCCTGCCCGGCGCGGCGTCGCTCGGGGTCACGGTCGCGGGGGTCGCCCAGCAGGTCCGTGGGGCGATCTACGGAATCGACGCCCACGTCTACAGCGAGCTCCGCGAAGACATCGACGTCCGCGTCTCCTTCGACGACGCGTCCCGACGTGAACTGGGTTCGGTCGAAGGCATGTGGATCACCACGCCCGACGGACGTTCGATCCCGCTGGCGGAGATCGCCCGGATCGAGGAGGCCGACGGTCTTTCCACGATTCGACGAATCGACCGTCGGCGGGCGGTCAGCGTCACCGCGGACGTCGACTCCCAGACCAATCCGGAACAGGTCGTCGCGGACATGACGCCGGCCCTCGAGGAACTCCGCCGACGCCACGGTGGCGTGCTGATCGAGAGCGGCGGACGTCAGCAGGACGTCATCGACGCCTTCGCCACCCTTCCGGTGGCGATGCTCGCGGCCAGCCTGATGATCTACGTCATCCTCGCCTGGCTCTTCGCGAGCTTCATCCAGCCTTTCGCAGTGATGCTGGCGATTCCGTTCGCCCTGATCGGCGTGGTCTGGGGCCACTGGATCCTCGGGTTCGAGATCACCTTCCTCAGCCTCATCGGGGTCGTGGCGCTCGCGGGAATCGTGGTCAACAACTCGCTCATCCTCGTCGAGTTCCTCAACAAGAACATGGAAGCGGGCATGCCGCTCGCGGACGCCCTCGTCGACGCGGGCCGCCGCCGACTCCGGCCGATCCTGCTCACCACGGTGACCACGGTGCTGGGCCTGACGCCGCTCATGCTGGAGCAGAGCTTCCAGGCCCGGTTCCTCATCCCGATGGCGATCTCGATCACCTTCGGCCTGATGAGTTCCACGTTCCTGACCCTGCTGGTCCTTCCCGCGATCCTGGTCATCGTCGACGACATCGTCGCGGCGGGGCACTGGTTCTGGTTTGGAATGAATCGGGCGGATCGGGCCGCGATGCTGGCGGAGCACCTGCCCTCCGAAGCGGAATGATCAGGCCGGCCGGAGCGGATCGGCGTCGACCCGGCTGAGAAAGATCTCGGCGTCGAGTCCCGACCGAAGCCGGCGGCGGAGTCGCTTCAGCCAACCTCGTTCGGTGTTGGTGTGGCCAGCGACCAGGACCGCGCAGTTCCGGGATCGCGCGTGCAGCACGTCGTGATGCTTGAGCTCGCCGGTGATGAACAACGTGCATCCCTGATCGATCGCGGGGTCCAGAAGTTCCGCCCCGCTCCCGGCGCAGAGGCCGATCACCTCGTGTCGCCGCCGGCGTTCCGCGTCGTGGTCGGCGAATCGATCGGTGCCGAGGTGATTCCGCATCCGGTCGGTGATGGTTCCGATCGTCGCGCCCCGGTCGAGCACCACCCGTCGACCGGCTCCGATCGCGCGACGGGGACGTTCGGCCTGGCGATAGATCTCGATCGGCGGCTCCTCGTAGGGGTGGAGCGAGCGGAGTTGCTCGATCGCGATCGCGAGATCGGGATCACCGCAGACCATCTCGAGCCTGACTTCGTCGACCCGTTCGAGTCGCCCGCGTTCACCGCGGACCGGGTTCGAGTGCTCGCCGCCGCGGTAGGTTCCGATCGCGGCGACCTCGATCGAACAGAGTTCGTATTCCCCGATCACGCCGGCCCCGGCCGCGGCGAGCCCGTGGCGGATCCGTTCGATCGACTCCGCGGGACCGTAGGTCACCACCTTCACCCGCTCGGTCGCGGGCAGTTCGAGGGCGGGCACCAGGGCCCGGCGATCACCGTCGCCGAGGCCGTCGGCGAGCCAGTCGTTCACGCCGTCCTCGGCGGCATCCGCCGCGGTGTGCGGCGAGTGGATCGCGATGCCCGCGGCGATGGCCGCGAGCAGGATCCGACCACCGGCATCCTCGTCGGTGATCCGCTTTCGCGCGGTGAAGATCGGTGGGTGATAGGCGACGATCGCGTCGGCCCGCTTGCGGATGGCCTCCGCAAGCACCGCTTCGGTGAGATCGATGCAGAGCATCACCCGGGAGAGCCCGCGACTCCGGTCGCCGACGAGCAGACCGACGTTGTCCCAGGATTCGCCCAGTTCCGACGGAGCGATCTCCTGCATGAGATCGACGAGCTGCTGGATTCCGGATCGTGATTTCATGGATCAGAGCGTACGGGATTCGGATCGGAAGCGGCAGGGGGGACATGTGCGGCATCTTCACGAATCGACGACGACAGGTCGGGATCGGGGCCCTACCCTTGGGACGCGAGGTCCGGTCCTCGCGAGAAGCACGGCGGCCGAGGCCCGCATCCAACCCGGAGAAATCGCCTTGAGCAATTCGGATGACGCGTCCCTCACCACGACCCCGGACGGGAATGCGACGTCGGCGGAGCCGGTCTCCGCCACACGAAAGTGTTTCGTGCTCGACACGAACGTCCTGCTCCACAACCCGAGCTCGCTCTTCAAGTTCGCGGAGCACGAGGTGGTCATTCCCCTCACCGTGATCGAAGAGCTCGACCGCTTCAAGAAGAACAACGACGAGACGGGCCGGAACGCCCGGCAGGCGATCCGGTCGCTGGATGAACTGCGGGCCCGCGGCCGGCTCCTCGAAGGCGTCGAGTGGAACGACCAGGGCGGGTCCGTCCGGATCCACCCGTGCGACCGATCCCGGCCTTCGTCCCTCGACCTCGACGTCGCCGACAACCGGATTCTCGGGGTGGTCAGCGAGTTCCACGCATCGGGGCGGCCGACGACGTTCATCTCGAAGGACATCAACGCCCGGGTGAAGTGCGACTCCCTGGGCATTCCCGCCGAGGACTTCGGCGCGGATCGGGTGGACGCGGACTGGCTCTACACCGGCGGGGGCGAACTCGTGGTGCCGGGTGCGTTGATCGACGAGCTCTACGAGGAACGCCAGGTGCACGTCAGTCGGTTCGAGATGCATCTGAAGGACGTCGATTCGACGGGTGCGTTGGTGAAGCCGGAGCTGCTTCCGAACCAGTTTCTGGTGCTGATCGACGAGGGCGACGCGTCCCACACGGGGCTCGCCCGCATCCTGTCGGACACCGGCCACGTCATTCCCGTCACCGGCCCGCGAAAGCCGGTGCAAGGGATCATGGCACGCAACCTCCAGCAGAAGATGGCCCTCGATCTGCTGCTCGACGACGACGTCCGGCTCGTCACCATGATCGGGCCCGCGGGTTCGGGAAAGACGCTGTTGGCGCTCGCCGCGGGCATGCAGAAGCTCCTGAAGGAGGAGCGGTACGACAAGTTGCTCACCGCCCGGCCGATCATGCCGCTGGGCCGGGACATCGGGTACCTCCCCGGCGACAAGGACGAGAAGCTGGCGATGTGGATGCAGCCGATCTTCGACAACCTGACCTACCTGCTTTCGACCCGGGGCAGCCACTTCAACGAAGCCGACAGTCATTCCGCGGAGCAGCGACTCGACCAGCTGATCGCGACCGGACGCGTCATCCTCGAACCGATCACCTACATCCGTGGCCGATCGATCCCGCATCAGTTCATCCTGGTCGACGAGGCCCAGAATCTCTCGCCGCACGAGGTCCGGACCATCGTCAGCCGGGTCGGTGACGGGACCAAGATCGTGCTCTGCGGCGACATCGGCCAGATCGACAGCCCGTATCTCGACGCCTCGAGCAACGGCCTCAGCCACGTCATCGAACGGATGAAGCGGCATCCCATCGCGGGCCACGTCACGCTGGAGCGGACCGAGCGGAGCGAACTTGCCTCGATCGCCGCGGAACTGCTTTGAGATCATATGGTCAGATTGATCAAGGCCCCAGCGACGCTTGCCGATCTCTAAGTTGACTCTGGACCTCTCTGGGGCCCGTCCATCCACGCCGGCGGATACGGAGTGATTGGCTTGGAAGATCCGCGAACAAACAGTTCAATTCCCGTGGAGGCTACATGCGGCTACTGCTGATTGCGCCTGGGTACGATCGTACGGATGTGGGAGAAGTCTGGAGTGCATACAAGTGGGTGCGGGGAATCAGTCTCCGACATGAAACGACAATACTCACGATGCATCAGCGTGGATGGGACGAGCGTTGCAGTCCGGTCGAAGCGGCGGAAATCGTCAATTGGACGGAATTCTGGTGTCCTAAGGCTCTCAGGCGCTTTAGGTCCGAGTTCAAGCCGTGGTATCTCCGCTTCCACTATCTCGCACGAACGTGGATACGAAACGCCTTCAAGCAAGGGCGTGAATTCGACCTGATTCACCAAGTGAATCCGCTGGCGATTCGTTATCCGTGTCCAGGGAGAGGGTTCGGAATCCCGACGATCATCGGCCCGCTGGGCGGCAGTCTGAAGACGCCGCCGGCATTCGCCGATGAGTCTGTCGCTCAAGGTGCGTGGTATCGTCGACTCAGGGGCCTTGATGAGTGGCGTATGCGACACGATCGAAGTCTCCGTGACTCGTATGCGACGGCGTCACTCATTCTGGGTGTCACGCCGGCCACACAGGATTTCATC